>CALFBL010000100.1 GCA_937951695.1 uncultured Granulosicoccaceae bacterium
CCGGCTTTTTTGGTGTGGGCGGAAGTTTTAGAGGAATGTTGTTGCCGCTGCTTGGTATGTTAGACAAAGCTGCCGCAGCTGCTGCTCCCATTCCCCCACCGGCAGCTGCCGATGGTGGTGGGACAGCAGAGGAAGGTTTAGCGAAGGTGGCCACCGTTTCCTTAACCAACGCATCGCAAGCTGCTTCACTGTTCGGGCGAGCCACGATTTGGCGCGTCTCACCAGCACAGTTCTCGGCAACGCTTGCCATTGCCTCAGCGTTGCCAGCGGCAAGCACCACTTTGCAACCGGCGCCCGACAGGCATCGCGCGGCGACTTCACCAAACGCACCCGAAGCACCAGTAATCAGTGCTACTTTTCCATGGATATCAAATAATCCTGATGGGTTATCGATCGACATCAAATTGTCTCCTTTTACTGTGCAGGTGGGTACGGCATTACAACGACCATCTTGCATATGTGATTGCTGCGGTTTTCAATTTTTCGAACTTCGTGAGCACCGATGGTGCAGCTGTCCATCGCCGTCAATAACGTCTCTTTGCCGTCAATTGTTATCGTCATTTCACCTTCGATGACCACGTATACTTTCTCAAACGGTGTGGCGTCCGGACCTGCCCCACCACCGGGCAAAAACTGTGAAAAGCCCACCCATTGATTGGTGGGACCACCGTCTTCAAACCCTTGCAAACGAAGCCCTGTCACACCCCAATGGTTCGGAGCTTCATACACGCTAGCCTCAGAGAATCGTTTGACAAGCATTAGAACGACTCGCCCGATTCAATGCGGTATGCCTGCTTCTTATCCATCAGCGCAACCAATCGAATGATGCAGCCGTCCCCGCGGTCCCAGTTCCACGGAAAGAACGCAAACGTCACACGCTTTCCGGTGACCGCGTCAAGATCTCCACCCACATTCTCAATGCCAAGAATGCCGTTAGAGAACAACTTGTTGTGCACAGGCTCCCACTCAGGAAAATCATCGGCCCAGTCGTTACCGCCAGACCATTCTTTGTACTCGGCTTCAAGATGCGGCAGTATCGGTCCGTTTCGCTGCGGACCAATCGCAGTCGCTAGAGGGTGATCGTTAGCTTGAGTATCGTGACCCACGACTTTGACGCCCTTCTCTACCATCCAGTCTGCAGCCGATGACACAAGCCCCGGGCAATATGGAAAATAATCCCCGTCTGAATAGCGCTTATGCCAACCGGTATTGATGATCAAAACATCGTTTGGGCGAATGGCGTCACCACAGGCTTTTTCAAGATCGTCCCCGGTAATCGACTCCCATTTATTCTTAGGGAGATCAACCACAATTCCTGAACCAAAAAAATGCGGTAACGGCACTTCGTCGATAAACGGTGTGTCCTGAATGACGTGAGCAGGCGCATCGATGTGCGTGGTGACGTGCATGGTTGTCGTGATGGTTTGCGACAGCACTCCCGACTTTGCCATGTAGTGTTTTCGCTCAATAGCGACGTCCTGGAAGTACGGCCAGTTTGGGCATTGGTAACCGAATCGATGGCTCAAATTAACAAATTCGAGCCCCATATCGTTGTTGTTGTTTTCCTGAAAATCGATGCCGCGGATCGTAATCGTCATCACTGTCTCTCCGTTTCTATACACTATCTTTGACCCACAGGATGGTGCGTGTGTATCGTATCTCAGTCAAGTGTTTCGAAAAATTTTTGAACCACTCAACCAAAATTTACCCATCAGTAGTCTCAAAATCCAACAGTATAGAAATCCAGTGAAAACCAATATTTCTAAGAATAATCAAGGTGTTAAAGTAATTTCGCGTGCGGCCAGCATTCTGCGATTGCTCGGCCAGGAGACCGGTGGGCTGAGCCTTGGACAAATCGCGACGCGCGTTGAGCTGCCCCGCTCTACGGTACAACGGATAGTGTCTGCCTTGGCTGATGAAGGGCTGATCAGCAATACCAATGGCAGCGGCAATATCCGTTTGGGTCCTGCATTTCTGGCCATCGCTGAAGCCTCCTCCATGACCATGCAAAGCCGGTTAAGACCGGTCATGAAAAGCCTCTCAGAGGAAACCGGCGAAACGGTCGATCTGGCCATTCTGGACAAGGGTCGCATGCGTTTTATCGATCAAATCGAAGGCAGCCAGCGTCTGCGTACCGTATCGCGTATCGGGGAGCTGTTCCCGCTCACTACCACCGCCAATGGCAAAGCCGCTCTTGCGCTTCTAAGTCGCGCCAGTGCCACGAAGTTAATCCAGGCAGAAACCGGTTCGCCATCACAGCCAACACCGTCACTCAAACACTTGATCATCGAGCTGGATGAAATACGGGCCGGGCACTTGGCGAAAGATGAAAACGAACACACCGAAGGTATCTGCGCGTTTGGAGTCGCTGTAACGGATTCCAGTGGCGAAGTGTTTGCACTATCAACACCGGTCCCAAGTTCACGATTTCATCGGATCAAATATGAACTTGCAGCTTCAATAAAACGGCATGTTAATCAGTTTGAATTAACGCAATCAACAAATAGATACAAGTAATAGATACAACTAAAAAACAGGAAGGCGATAGCGAAATGACTGAGCGCACCCTTCGCGTTCCGGTCATTCATATAGCCCGTAGCTGGTACACCGACGCGAACCTGGCGCAAGCTAAAACCTGCGTTCGTGTAGCTGCGGCGAAAGGGTGCCACACCAAACTTGCTGCAGGAGCTGTTCGAAAGCGCGACGGCTGTTAAAATAACTACTCATTTAACGAGCCTAGATAGCCCGCACAACCCTCTCACACGTAACAGGTGCATCCAACTCGCCTGCATCCGGATTGGCCGCATACACCGCATCTCGCAATGCACAAAAAACCGAAATCGCCAACATCAACGGCGGCTCACCCACAGCCTTAGAACGAAACACGGTATCGCTTTCGTTCGGAGCACCCTCCAACAACTCAACATTAAACACCGATGGGCCATCACTAATCGCAGGAATCTTATAAGTCGCAGGCCCATCACTCATCAACCGCCCGTCGTTATCCCACTTCAGTTCCTCATGCGTTAACCACCCTGCTCCCTGCACAAAACCACCTTCAATCTGACCTTTATCCATCGCGGGATTGATGCTCTGCCCCACATCGTGAAGAATATCGGTACGTAAAATTCTATTCTCACCAGTAAGGGTATCTATCACAACTTCAGTCACAGCAGCGCCATTGGCATAGTAATAAAACGGGCTACCCTTGGCCGCGGCACGATCGTAATGAATTTCGGGCGTTTTATAAAACCCTGTGGCGGATAAAGGCACACGTTCCATATA
>CALFBL010000101.1 GCA_937951695.1 uncultured Granulosicoccaceae bacterium
GTCATTTCCAGGTCGACCCAAATTAAGTAACTGCTGTTCGAAGCCATGAAGATGTATTTTTTGAATTAGGAGTAGTATTCAAGCACATCCTTGCGTGAACTGCCGTGAATCTGACTCGACAATCTGCCCGCGTGGTAGCAAATTTTGGTGCGTCCCTTGCGGTAAGCCCTATTCACGCGCTCAAGCCCAGCGATTCTGTTGATGGGGTCGATCCGGTTAGTGCCGGTATTGAACACGCCGTACAGCTAAAAAAACTCCCGCTACTGGTTGCAGGCGATGTCGTCGAGCTGGAACGTGACGAGCAGCTGGGCAGCTGCCGAATCGTGGCGATGAGCGAGCGTCGCTCGGTGCTTCAGCGCAGCGACGGCCCGCGCGGAATGAAGGCCTTGGCGGCAAACCTCACCCATCTGGCCATCGTCTCAGCGGCCCCACCGGGCATTGACACCCTGCTGATTGATCAATTTTGTCTGGCGGCGCATCGAGCGGGTATCGATGCGATTATCGTGATCAATAAGGTGGATCTTCTGAATGAGCAGGCTAAAGCGGAAGCCGAGGCCATACTGGCCGTCTACAAGGCGATTGACTACGACACCGCCATGGTCAATGCTGTAAGCGAAGGCGGTATCGAGACATTACGGACCGCCCTTACTGGACGCGCTGTGACATTTGTCGGTGCATCGGGCGTAGGCAAGTCATCAATCATCGGCGCCTTGTTGCCGGACTTGGAGGTGCGCACAGGAGCGATATCAGCGGCGACCGGTCTGGGCTCACACACCACCACGGTGACCTGCTGGTACGAATTTGAGCCGGTAGACCCTGCAAAGTCCTCACAACGGCCGGATGAAGAGCGTTCGAGCGCTGAGGTAGAAGCGCTCAGCGGCGCTAATGTATCCGCGCGATTCGAGCATGCGCCGATAAGCGCAGGCGCCCTGATTGATTCCCCCGGCGTTCGGCAGTATTCGGTCGCGCATCTGCAGCCCGCTGATGTTCGCGCCGGCTACAGGGACATACGGGACGCCGCGCAAGCGTGTCGGTTCGCCAATTGCGCCCACCGGGTTGAGCCCGGATGCCACGTGCAGACGCTAGTGGATTCTGGCGAGATTGCCCGCTGGAGGTACAAGAACTACTGCAAATTGCTGGATTCGGAGGAGTAGAGCGGCTGCGCCCCAGTTAAGGCGTTCGTCACTTGGTAGAGCTGTACGCAGGTTACGATTTATCGGTGTTTGCCTCATACCGGCTGTGCTTCGATCAAGCGTTTTAGCGTCTGAATTTGCCGTTCATGATCGGCTTGCATTTTCGCCGTTGAACTGAACAGCATGAAGATTTTCATCACCCAGCCCAAGCGCACAAAATCCGCGCCGGCAAAAAGCCGTGTTTTAGAATCAGAGACGGCCTCAAACGTATTGACGATGTTCATATCAAACCAGTTCGAGCTCATGAACAGCTTGATGTGGTGTGGAGGATCGATCGCTGTGATTGTCTCCTTCATGGTGAATTCTTTGCCGTTCTGACTGTAGGTGTGTGCCGAGGTGTCGCCCGCCTTGGGGTCTTGCTGATCACCTGTCAGATGCTCATAGCGGACAAAATCGTTTAGCCAAAGCTGCAGATTGCCCGGGTTGTTGACGTAATCCCACACATGCTGAACTGGCTTGTTGATCGTTACTTCGCAAGAAAGTGATTTCATAGTCGCTTGAATCTGGGTGCCTGCGTCAGTTTTTTCTGATATACCGAGCCCAATATATACGCGAACTTCTGATCTGTCAGTCAGAGCCCTGCGCGAAATTCTGATTCTGTGTGACTTGGTTTGTTGTTCAACCAATCGGGCTTTGACGAGCCCTGATAGTGAGCCTATCGTGACAACCAGTTTCCAGCACAGAGCAACAACGGCTTTGCAGAGTTTGAGTCGCGCTAGGTTGGCAAACCGCATCAAGGATGATGAAGCCGCTAGGGAGGGTGCATGGACGTCAACCAATCGCAAGGATTGCTTTTGGTTCCTAGCAATCAATGTACGGTGCTGGCACGGATCGCCAGCACCACATTGATACTCAGTCTGCTGAGCACAGTGGGTCTGGGGTTAACAAGTGCAATCAATATCGCTGAAGCCCAGCCAGCGTGCGAGCTGGAAGCCGGTGCAGACTCGTGCGGCAATCACGCAACCGATCCAGGTTCGGCACCGGCAACAGAGTTAAGGTCAGGCGTATTTTTGCGCGCCGCGTCGTATGTTGGAAATCCCATGGACGTAATAAGTGGAAATAAATACCAACGCATTACTGACTACGCCGCCGTTGCATCCCCGCTGATGTATTCACGGCATTACAACACCGCGCAAGCGCACAGTAATTCAGGATTGGGCTTTGGGTGGCGCGACACCTATAGCTTGCGACTGTACCAGCACGACACCTCATACTCGATAGTGCAAAGCGACGGGCGGATTCTGTTGTTCGATCCACCCTCAGAAGATGGCAACAGTTATCGCGGTGAGAACCCCAGCGATGGCTTTCTGCGTATCGCAGATCAATCCACATGGGTCTTGCCCGATGGTAGATCCTGGACGTTCTCAGGCAGTTTTCCCGTCAGATTGCGCTTTACGGATGGCACAGGTTTAACACTCGCATACCAAGGGCAGCGTTTGTACAGCGTAACGGATGATCAGGGGCAGGCACTGCACTACGTCTACAGCGATGGCCCTTTGGGTATGTCAGTCTATGCAGAAAACCCGAGTGATGACTACGGCACCGAATTGCCGGGACACGTGCGTTGCGTACAGTTGCCAGACGGTTCAGGCCTGCATTTCGGGTACGACAATCACCGAAACCTAGTCAGTGTTCGTCATGGCGATGGCAACGACAGAACCTACCGGTATGACGATGAACGCTTTAAATCCCACATGACTCGAGCCACGCAATATCAATCGCCTCAAAACAGGTCGGGGGTTGCAATTGAGTCGGGTTGTTCAGCGCGTTTAGATCCGCTGCCGCGGGCAGAAGACGCCACGGTCGAAAGCTACGTTAGTCATTGGAATTTCGACGAACAAGGGCGAGCCAACTATTGGCGTAGTGACAATGAGGCGCGCGAAATATCCATTGACTACGATGTTGAATACTCGTTCGAAGAGGCGGTTGAAGGTTCGTTAGAGAGTCTGTCAGGGGACGCCTTTTACGGCAATGAAGTTCGGGACTCGAACAGTGAGAGCGTTTATCGTTATCGAGCGGGTTCCAGTGAAGATACTATTTCCATCGATAAAAAATGGTGTGATAAGTGCGAGTGGGAAAGGCTGGTCAATACATTGGGGTCGAGGGATCGTGTTGGTTCAGGTTCAGGTTCAGGTTCAGGTTCAGGTTCAGGTTCAGGTTCAGTGTCTAGCGGCGTCGGTACCATCGACGGAACACCCGTTGCGCCTTCCCTAAACGATCCCTTGTTGAACGCAGAATCAAACTACATTTTACGCCGTCAGATACTCGGTCGGTTGAACAAGCTGGATGTACCGATACAGGGCAACCGCTTTGGGTCTATCCAGTTTGGTGAACTAAGTGACCGGCAACGCGCCGAAGTGAGTCGTGCAGCGGCCGCGCTTGATTCCACCAATCCGATCGTCGTACGCGCTAATCGTGGCCAAGTTCTAGATTTCTTCACAGGATCTCCTGAGCCACGTCCACCTGGAACCTGTCCGCTACCACCGGGTATGACGTGTGCTCAATTGTTTGATGCAATCCATTACGCTGCCATGTCGGAATGTGTCTACGGTGCTGTGATATGCCCGACCGGATGGCTTGAGCTTGATGCGGTTGATATTGGGCTCGCTGACGAACCGTTTACGTTCAACGGGTTTAATGCAATACTTTTATATAATCAGGCAAGCAACGAATATGTCTTGGCTTTTGAGGGTACGTCAAGCGTGACTGATTTGCACGATTGGGCGACAAACGTGAACAACTTTATTGATGCTAATCAGGCAGCTCAGTACGATCTCGCCCATGACTTGGGTGAAGCGATTTTACAGGCAATCGGCGAAAGAGATCCCAGTGCTACGCTGACTTTCACTGGCCACTCGCTGGGTGGTGGGCTTGCATCAATTGCTGCGTTGGCCACGGGTCGTCAAGCCGTGGTATTTAATCCTTCCGCTGTTGGTCAGCAAGTTTTGTCGAACAATAACGTAGATACAACGGGTCACGAACAATTGATTGATTCGATCAGCATGACTAGCGATCCCCTTGGCGTAATACAGAATAACAACGGGTGGCCTGCGCTTGGAACACATTATATGATAGGTTCGGCTCAAGCCAGTGTGCAACTTTCTGGTCATGGTATTGCGGCGGTTCAAGAAGAGCTAAAGCACTTGCACAACGAAAATTGTCGGAATCCTTGAATGAACAATGTGTTGGTGAAAGCTATTTTTGTTATTTTTCTGTTCATAAATCCGTTCGATTTATTGTATGCAGACCATGAGAAGGAGGTAACGCCCGAAGTAGCTAAAGCTCGTGAACTGCTGATTGCGTTATACCAACTAGATTTTGATCTGTTTAAACAACTAATCGATAGCGGTGCAGATCCTTTATTGCCGCCATCAGATAGGTACGGATTCCAATACACGAGTATGTGTCAATCAACCCAGCCGGATAGAGAGGCTTTTCTAGATTATTTACTGTCCGATAATGTAGATGTTAACGTTGGACATATTTTTAGACCGAAGTTTGCCGAGTTCCACGGGTCTGCGCTAGCGTGTGCAATACATTTTGAGAATACTAAGGCTTTTGACAAAATCGTAGCGTGGGGTGTTGGTATAAATGACTTATTAAATCCTCAAGCTGAACAAGAGATGTTCTATCGCACTCCGTTAGAAATTGCTCTAATACGACGTAAGTTTAAAATAGCAGCTCATATCGTGAGCCGTATCGGGGCTAATGACAAACAAATAAAAGTCCTTGTTTCCATTTTAGGAAGAAACGGCGGCATTGAAGGAAAGCCTGACCAAGTCTATCGAAGAGAACTGGTTCAATGGCTTCGCAGTAGAGGCCATGAAGTAAACCCGAAACCACCCGCCCCAAAAGAGCTGTATGAAATAAAAAAGTGAGGCTGAATTTAGCAATGTGTTCATCGCAAGCCTAACTGAACATGCCAATCGCATTCTGTGCGAAGACCGAAAGCGGTAGCCATCGTGCTGAGCTTATTGCACTTTTGACTCGACTCGATGAGCTCAAAGGGTGGGACAACACGGGCGCGAGAAATTGTGCCGATTGTGCCGACTGGGGCGGTGTTCATCTGGGTATTGCGCCCAAGTCGATCAGATCGATATCAAGTATTTCTACACAAAGCCTTTTTACCTGCCCGGTATCGGGTCTGATTTACCACCGACAACCAATGCAATGAAGCATCGACAAAAGAGCTGTATGCGGTAAAAGAGACTTTTCTTGATTATTTGCTAAATCATCCTCGAAAACTTGTTGTGGTGTGGGTTTTGTATCAGGCTCCTGGTTCTGGTTCTGGTTCTGGCTCTGGTTCTGGCTCTGGTTCTGGTTCTGGCTCTGGTTCTGGTTCTGGTTCTGGCTCTGGCTCTGGCTCTGGCTCTGGCTCTGGCTCTGGCTCTGGCTCTGGCTCTGGCTCTGGCTCTGGCTCTGGCTCTGGTTCTGGCTCTGGCTCT
>CALFBL010000102.1 GCA_937951695.1 uncultured Granulosicoccaceae bacterium
CAGCGTGGACCGTCGATAAGTCCGGCAAAGAGGCGCTCTCTTGGGGAGCCAAATTGCAGAAGATGGTCAAGATTCGATTCATCGAGGGTATGGATTTCACCGGTGTCTTCACGAATGCCGGTATAAAACAGCAGCCCTTCGTCGTCGGTGACGGCTTGCACCGCCAGACGCCAACCCTCATGACTGGTGATGGTGTCGCCGGTGGCAAAGGCCACGCGGGTAAGCGGGGCGGTTTCGATGGCGTAACGCCGTGTGTCTCCAACGGCTGTAAACACCACTGTTACATGACGAAAATCGACTTCCAGAACCGTTCCCAACCCGAGATCGGTTTCGGTATCACTTATCCAGCGTTGGCCGGGCGTAAACACAGATGACATGCCCGGTATTGTAGCGGGTTTACCTTTAGGCGGATGGGTTGCTGGGCACCGATCTTGGTGCATGAGTGTTGTAACGACCCTTCATCTTAAGAACCAGCCGACGGACGATTGAGATGACAGGTTCTACCACCTCGATCTGCGCAAACACGTGGGCTGGGTTGTCGGAAAACACTTCGATCCGATCCAGGTGCTTGGTGCAGTAGCGACGGTTGTTATTACCGACGGTCATGATTTTCTGATAGCCCTGACTCTCTACACTGCCCACAGCGGTTTCGTTGAAGTAGCCGAAGGGGTATGCAAACGAGGCGCTGTTGATACAGTCGTTGATGTCAGAACTGTCGAGCTGCTGGGCCAGCTCGTCTCGCGAACACTGACGCATGTTGTAGTGGTCTCGCGTATGAAACCCGAAGTGGATGTTGTCCTGTGCCAAGGATTTGATCGTCTCAGAACTCATATACAACGGCTCTGGCGGCTCGAGTTTATCGAGATCGACGACGCGCTCAATCGTCTCGCACAACTGCTCAATGGCGGCGGGCTGGAAGGTCTCCTGCACCGTACGCATGATCTGGCTGTTGCTGTCGGCATGTGCGAGGTGTGGGATGGATGCCAGTGCGGCTCGGGTCTCATCGGGCGCGTTGTGCAGTGCCCCGTTGAGTAAATTTACCCACACCAGCTTGCCGCGAACCGCGCGTGATATCAGATATACCGTTGCTGGCATCGAGCGCTTCGCCAGCGCTGGGGCCGCGTGAGTTGCCACGCTTTGGTAACCGTCGTCGAAAGTAATGACCAAGGGGTGTAAGATCGGCTTACCGTCTGTCAAATCCATCACGTCGACGACGTTATAGTGAGATTGAAAATAGTCGAGGTTGGCGGCAAAGTCAGCCGGCGTGATGTTCACACCTAAGCCTCGGGTCCATGCGCTCGATTGCGGCTCTATCGCATGGTACAAAATCGCACGAACTCGATGCGGTGACAACCTGATGATTGCGCGTGCCAGCCCGAGCCGGTAGGCCAGGACGCCTAATCCAAAAAGTAACCTGCGGGCCGTATTGTTCGGCTTGCTGTGCTTCATTATTGGTCAAGCGCCCAAGTTTCGAGAATCTGAAGCACCTTTTTTTCAGCCTCGACTGTTCGATGAATCCAGCGGAACTCGCGTCCGATGGACAAGTCCTGTGGGTGATAGACGACGGTGCCGTCCAACACATCCTGTACAGCCTGCAAATATAATTGGGAGCCAACATGCACTCCTTTGGCAAATAACTCGGCTTCGCCGTCGCCTCGTTCATATGACACCTTGCCAGTGTAGACGATATCTCCGCCATCGACGTCTGCGACGAGTTTGTGAACCGTCACTCCTAACTTTTCCGGTTCGTCGTAGAACACCGGCCAGAATAATGTGCTGTCGCCTCTATAGTGAGGCGAGAGACCGGTGTGCATGTTCAGCGTAACTTGTTTGGCCTTTGTAAAAATGTGTGACTTGATGATCGCTGTGCCGTAGACGACGATGACCTCGGGTTGCTCCTTATCGAGAATAGCTGAGCACTCATCACTGTTGTGCGAATGAACGATCGAGACTTTATCGCCACCGGGCATGGTGTGGATAGGCGCATCGCCGAACAACGCCTGGCTCAGCAGAGCGGCATCTGGCCCGTAGCCTTTGCCGTATCGGGCGCGAGCAATCCGCTCTCGAAAATTACCGCGTTTTAAGGCTCGTTTTAGACGCGTTTGTAGCGGAGCAGGTGATGGGTCGCAGGTGATAATTCGGGTAATCGAATCGCCGAACTGCTCCAAAAAGGCGTTGACAAGATAACGGTGTTCAGGGTTGCCGTTTGGTGAGGTACCACCAACCAGAATTACGATACTCATACTGCGACTTTTCCTTCATTCGGCGTCATGTTGTTGAACGATTTGAGAACGAGAATGGATACCCAGACAGCGACGAACGTTTCAGCGGCCAGCACCCCTACCAGGGACCAGCTGATGTCAAACCATAGAACACTGATGGTGACGAGCGCCAAACCGAGCAGTGCTCCGAAGACGGTCACTGTCGCCAAAGGCTTGAACAATTTTAACGACTGCAGCGCCGTGTATGGGCCGTTCTGTAAAGCCCCGATCAGGGTAATCGAGGCCCATAATGTTACGATTAAACGCATCGGATCATTTTTATATTCTTGCTGATACAGCCATTGATTTAACCAAGGCCACGCCAGCTGCATTGCAAGCGCCACGCCCAATACCCCGGCCACCGAGAGTGCACTGACGACCAGCATCTGGCGTTTGGCATCCTGTCGGCGATGCTCGGATATGGCCAGCGCCATCTCGGGCTTGACAACGTTCTGGATGGTTTGAAACATTACTCTGACTGGTCCGTAGAGAATATAGCCAGCGGCTAAAGGGGCGTAACTTGCAGGGTCTTTTAGCGTGACCACCACCGCGGTATGCGCTTGTTGCACCAGTATAGTGGTGATGGCCCCGACCAATGCCCACCGGGCTTGAGACCAAATCGGCAGGTAGCTTGTCAATGCCTTGAGCGGTCGCGTGAACCGCATGTTTTCATCAGGCAAGCGTGCAATTTCGATTAGCACGGCAATGGCATTGGCAGCGGTCAACGCAATAAATACATCACTGGCTGCAATCACAGTTCCTGAAAACTGCATCCCTGTAACGATAGCGCCGGCGATTAAAACGTAGGTCATGTCTCCAATCAACACAGCGATGACGTCGAAGCGAGCGTAGCCAAAAGCGCGACTGTATTGCCGAATAACGTAGGCCAGCACAAAACCGATCGCGGTAATTAGTGAGCGTGAATCCAGTTCACTGGATGAAAGTCCGAGCACACCCAATGCACCGACCACCAGACAAGCTCCCATCGACACACACATCAAGGTGGTCAACATGGTTTGGATTTCCAGCCGCTCGGCGCGGGAATGTGCGGCTGGGGCGTACACCTGTAAGGGCGTTGCAAACAGTGCATTGGTGACCGATGTGGCCGTGTAGGCAACCACAAACACCAACGCAAAGAGCCCGAAGTCGTGCCCACTCAGTAAAGTGACAAGGAACAAGTTCAGGACAAAGTGAAACCCACTGACTAGGCCTTGGCTCAATAACGCAGACAGATAGCGTGGAATAGCCGCCAGGCGAGGGCCGTTGGTCCCATCCGATGTGCTTGAAAGGCTCATTTAACTCTGTGCTTGCCTGGTTACCGCGTAAATTAGTGATCTCTCCCATCAGTAGCGGCCCGATGCACAGGACCTACGCTCTCTTGCACACGTCTTCCGCTGAAGATGTGCGATGCATCACTTACTGCCGGGATTTGCTACGAAAACACCCTACCGAAAGACAATCAAGCACTGTGTCTTAGTCAAATCGACGTAAACCA
>CALFBL010000103.1 GCA_937951695.1 uncultured Granulosicoccaceae bacterium
ATGGGCTGCTACGGCATTGGTATTACCCGAATCGCAGCCGCTGCTATCGAACAGAACCACGATGACAATGGCATTCAATGGCCCCGATCGATTGCGCCCTTTGAAGTGGTGATCGTCCCGATCAATGCGACCAAGTCCGAAGCGGTTAAACTCGCGTCCGAAAAGCTCTACCAAGAGTTGCAAGAAGCCGGTTTTGATGTGCTGCTCGACGACCGGCCGTTGCGCCCTGGTGTCATGTTCGCTGATATGGAACTGATTGGTATCCCGCACAGCGTTGTGGTCAGCGACAAATTGCTACCAGACAACAAGCTGGAGTATCGCAACCGACGAGCCGACGAATCGGAAGTCATCGATTACGCAGAGGTTGTTGCACGCATCAGCGGGTAAGCGCATCGAGATCATAGGCGGCGCGTTATTAATCTGAGCTGGTTTTTCCGATCAAGGCCTTGAATATGGTCCACAGCGTGGTAACGACAAGTACAACGCACAGGCCATACTTGGACCAGACCTCCATGGTGCCCTCGATCTGAATGGCATGCAACACAGTAGCAATGACTGTTACCACTGCCAGAGCTTGGTGGCTGTTTCGCCACAGTTTCATCTTTAGCCGAAACTGGTGGCGCATGAACACCAAACCCGCGGTAAAAAACACGCTCCACATGGCCGTAACACCCCACACCGAAAATGGTGTGGCCGATACGAACAACAAAGCATCAACAACGTCTGGCGGGCTGGTGATCCACAACCCAATAACGTGAACGGCAAGGGTGATAACAAGCGCTGTTCCCAACCACCGATGGATGTTGCGGCCATTTTTCTCGGTTGCCGTTAACAGGCCCCGCGCGAGCAGCGGTTGAAACACCATCAGGGCCATCGCTACGATGCCAGCGAATCCTGCCACGATGTAGGTGGGTTCCCTCCATTCCAACAACGGGCTGAATGCAGCCGCAACAATCGGCACACCAGCGGCCAGAAACAGCACAGCCCACGAACCCACTTTGGAATAACGTTGCTTCACCATAACGGTTTGGTCACGGTGTTTTTAGCCATCGGTTTACGCTGGTTGAAGCACAAAATTCGCGCTCAGTGAGGTATCTTTTGGGCTGGACATGACCGGCCGTAAAAACACCGCTTTAAACTCTTTGCTGTCGTAGGCTAGATGCGCGTGAGCTTGTCCGAACGCAGGTACGATTTGTGGCATATCCATATTAAAGAAACCATTTTCATCGGTCAGCGTCGCACCATGGCTGCGCTCGTCACGTTCATGGCCTTCGGTCGTGTGTGCCCACACCTGGATGCGTTGATCGGCCAAGGGCAGACCATCACCCGCGCGCAGAACCATCCCCGACATAGTGAATCCTCCCTTGCCAATTCGATCCACAATGGGCGCGTTTGGCCGGTAGTTGTTCGAGCCACCGCGCATAGACTTTGTCGGCTCGAAGCCCTGTGCGTAACCGCGGTTGACGATGCCGCCAAGGCTACCCAGACCACCCACCGTAGCCAAGCTCGCCAGCATCAAAATACGACGTCTTTTCAATTCTGTATCAATCATCACAGGTCTCGCAAGTTTTCAATAGCTCAAAAGAGTTTCTGACTGTTATACGTTTGCATACCCCATCAGTAGAATCCGATGATGCCCGATAGGATAAGACCCGCCATCGCGGTTTTTTCAAGACACTCGCGCCTTGAGCCGTTAGGCTAGCTTTTCGCGAAATAACGCGATGGTTCGTTGCCACGCTAACTCTGCGGCCTCTGGGTTATACCGCGGCGTCGAATTATTGTGGAAACCGTGCCCGGTGTCCGAGTAGAGGTAGCGCTTATAGTCGACGTCATTCGCTTCCAGAGCGGCCTCAAAATCGGGCCACTGAGCATTGATGCGATCGTCCATCTGCGCCGCTTGAATGACCATCGATGCCCGAATCTCAGCCACGCTGTCTGCGGGTGGTGCACTGCCATAAAAAGGCACACCAGCCTGAATTTTGTCACCCATCTTGGTGGCCAGGAAATTAACCACACCACCACCAAAACAGAACCCCACAGCGCCCAACTTGCCGGTTGATGCCTCGTGGCTGTTTAGGAAATTTGCACCGTTCATCATGTCGATCATGATTTTGGCTCTATCGAGCCCTTTTTGCAGCTCGCGCCCGTCGTCGTCATTTCCTGGATAGCCGCCCACAGGATACAGAGCGTCCGGGGCCAGCGCCAAAAAGCCTTCCACCGCGAGCCGTCGAGCGACATCTTCTACGTACGGATTCAAGCCGCGGTTTTCATGGACAACCAAAACAGCGGGATGGGGCCCATCGGTTTGTGGAACGGCGAGATAGCCACGCATCTCCCCCGAGTTACCACCCGGAGATGGGTACTTTACATATTGGCCTTTCATCCGCTCATCGGTAAACGAAATGGTCTGGGCTTCTGCGTATTTGGGGAACAACGCTTGCGCCATCGTTAAGCCGGACACTCCGGCCACGGTAATAGCCGCTGCGTGCTTCAGAAAATCTCGCCTTTCCATAAATCCGTGACAATACCGATCGTAG
>CALFBL010000104.1 GCA_937951695.1 uncultured Granulosicoccaceae bacterium
CCATCCATCATGGGCTATGGCCCGGTACCGGCCAGCCAGAAAGCACTCAAGCGTGCAGGGCTTACCATGGATGACATCGACACTGTCGAATTGAACGAAGCGTTTGCGGCTCAGTCCATACCCGTACTGCGAGACTTGAAATTGATGCCTCATCTGGACGATAAGGTGAACTTGAACGGCGGTGCGATCGCCTTGGGCCACCCACTGGGTTGTTCCGGTACTCGTATCAGCACCACCCTGTTGAATGTGATGAAGCAACAGGACGCCACCTTGGGTCTTGCCACCATGTGCATTGGCATGGGCCAAGGTATCGCTACGGTATTTGAACGACTCAACTAGTAAACAGTAAATTCATGAGCAAAAAACAGGTCATTACACAACTCGCCCGTTTGGTAACACTCGGGTTAAGCGCAGGCTGGGTGCTGAGCAGTGGTCATGCGGTGGCTCAATCGTCTGCGGTGTTGTCGAAGCGGGTCACTGACCCTGCGCGTCTTGAATCGCTGGATTTGTGTGAGGGTCTGATCACCGATCAAGAACCTCGACGGGTCAAGGCGGTAAAGCGCCCTCCCTTCAGCCAACGGTATCGGGACCCTGCGTTTGGCACCACAGTCATTCGTATTACCAACAGCCAGCCGGATGAAGTGTACAAACCGGTCTACAGCACCATACAGGCCTGGAACGCTGACGAATCGTTGATGTTGCTGTACAAAAAAAAGGGTAAGGAGAATGCACACATCCTGCTGGACGGTTTTACCTATGAGCCGATCAAGGCGCTCGACATCGGGCCGGCAGATTTGGAAGAGGTGTTTTGGAGCCACAGTGACCCGGATATCCTGTTCTACGCCAGCAAGCAGTACCCTACCTACGGAGACTTCATCAAGCTGAACGTGCGCACCGGCGAGGAAGTTGTGCTCAGAAACTTTGAAGATGTGTGCGGCAAGAACAACACACCTTCCGCTGGGGGGGATCCGATGATGCACTCGATGAACGATGATTTATTCGGATTTCGGTGCGATACCGGCGATAACTGGACGATGATGAGTTATGAGGTCAGTACCGACACACTGCTGACTCAACCATTGGGTGAGGGCACGCCTTATGAGAATTGGTCAGCGCCTTTGCCTCTGCCTGACGCTGACGGGTTCTGGTTGCAGGGTAAGATACTGGAAAAAGATTTAAAGACAGTGCGTACCGAATTCGATATGTACAAGCATCATGAGCACGCCGATTACGGTTACGCCTGGGACGGACGCGAGGTGTACTACGCGGTTGCGTTTGATGCATCAAAAGAGGGTTGCGGGGGTGATGTCTACGGCGGCGTCGGCCACTTGATTGAGCACGATATGAAAACCGGTGAATGTCGTCCCGTGATCAATGAGAAGGACGGTTGGCCCTACACAACCCGTGGCACCCACATCAGCGCTAGGGCAACCCGAAAGCCCGGTTGGGTGGCCATGTCCAGCATTGGCTATGGCAAATACGACTTGTTTAAATCGCAGCGCAAAGCAAGCCCTTTGTTCTCGGAGGTGTATCTGGTGGATACCAACCCGAAGTCCGAGCGCGTGTGTCGTGTTGCGCAGCACCGCTCTTACGCAAAAGACGCCCAGAACGGCGATTTCCACCCGTACTTCGGCGAGCCTCATGCCACCATCAGCCCCAGCGGCACTCGTATCCTGTTTAGCTCGGATTGGTACGACTCAGGCTCGGTCGATGCATACGTCGTGGAGTTACCCGCTTACAATAGGCTCATCAGCTCAGAATAGAAATCGCTTATGGTACCGGACCGATTGACCCAACTGCTGGATCGAATCGAGTCAAGCCGTGATGAGCTGATCCAGCTCACGCTGGATCTGCTTGCCATTCCAACGATTAACCCACCGGGTGACCACTATCGGGCTATCTGCGAATTTTTGCAGACCCGGCTGCTGGCCTCTGGCTTCGAGGTTAAGCTGCTGCGTGCCACCGGTGCGATCGGTGACACTGAGCGGTTCCCGCGCTGGAATCTCGTTGCCCGACACGAAGGCAGGAACCGGGGCGACTGTGTTCATTTCAATTCCCACACCGATGTGGTGGCCGTGGGGCAGGGATGGACAGTAGATCCCTTTGTCGGTCAGGTCCAACAGGGCCGTATTTATGGCCGTGGCGCCTGCGATATGAAAGGTGGGCTAGCAGCGAGCATCATCGCCGCCGAAGCGTTCTTGGCCCTCTTCCCAGACTACTCCGGGTCTGTGGAAATATCGGGCACCGCCGATGAAGAGACCGGTGGGTTTGGTGGCGTGGCCTGGCTAGCTGAGCAAGGCTATTTTGATCCCTCCCGGGTGCAGCACGTCATTATCCCTGAGCCGCTGAACAAGGACAGAATTTGCCTGGGACATCGCGGTGTCTGGTGGGCGGAGATTGAAACCTTTGGCCACATAGCGCACGGCTCCATGCCGTTTCTGGGAGATTGTGCGGTACGTCACATGGGGGCGGTTATGCAAGAATTCGAAGCGGTTCTGTTTCCTGCCCTGCACAAAAGGATCACCGAGCACCCAGTGGTGCCCGATGGCGCGCGACACAGCACGATGAACATCAATTCGATCCACGGCGGGCTCGATGAGGATGTCCCCGATTACACCGGTATGCCTTCGGCTCTGGTACCCGATCGGTGCCGGATGGTGATCGACAGGCGCTTTCTGGTTGAAGAGTCGCTAGAGCAGGTGCGCGCCGAAGTCCACAGAGTTTTACAAGGTTTGCAGTTGACCCGGGACGGTTTTCGTTACGATGTCAAAGAGCTATTCTCGGTCTTGCCCTCGGCCACGGATAAATCATCCCCCATAGTCACCGCTGTGGCGGATGCTATCGAGGCGCAAATGGGGAGAGCTGCAGAGTATGTTTTATCGCCCGGGACTTACGATCAAAAGCATATTGATCGCATTGGGCGCTTGAACAATTGCATTGCGTATGGACCGGGAATACTTGATCTGGCTCATCAACCCGATGAGTATGTTGATATTCAAGATATGTTGGACGCCACGAAAGTCATGGCAAGAACGCTGGTTGGATTGCTGACCACGCACAACTCGTTTGAAGTGACGAGCGAATAATACGAACCTGTTGCGGGAGCTACACGCTAATGAAACGCTTTATCCAAGTCATCTCATCGGTTTTACTGATGACTTTTCTCAGTACCGCAGCCTTTGCTGCGAAAACCGACATCACTCTGGGAATGGCATTGGAGCCACCCAATCTCGATCCCACAGGCGGGGCGGCTGCCGCTATCGATGAAGTGGTGTACGCCAATATCTTTGAAGGCTTGACCCGGTTTGGATCCGACGGCAGCGTAAACCCCGCACTGGCTAGTGCTTGGGACATTGAAAACGATGGCACCCGTTATGTGTTTAATCTACGCCCGGGTGTAAAGTTTCACGACGGCGCTGAGTTTACCGCTGAAGACGTGAAATTCTCGCTGGATCGGGCGCGCGGTGAGGATTCAACCAACGCACAAAAAGCCTTGTTCGCAAACATTGCCGAGGTGGAAGTCATTGATGACCACACCGTTGCGCTAAACCTGACCAATGCTGACGGCAACTTGTTGTTCAATCTGGCTTGGGGCGACGCCATCATTCTCGACCCGGCCTCAGCGGATAAAGCGGCAACCGATCCGGTTGGCACAGGTCCGTTCAAGTTCAGCAATTGGGTGCAAGGGGATCGCATCGAGATTGTGCGTAACGACGACTACTGGGGTGAATCGGTTGCGCTGGAAAAAGCCACGTTTAAATTCATCAGTGATCCCACTGCGGCCTTCGCCGCGTTGATGGCAGGGGATGTGGATGCGTTTCCAAATTACCCAGCTCCAGAGAACTTGCCACAGCTGGAAGCAGATCCGCGGTTCAGTGTGGTGCTCGGTTCTACCGAGGGCGAAACCATTTTGTCGATGAACAACAAAAGCGAAGCCTTGTCTGACATGCGTGTGCGTGAAGCGATCTCGCACGCCATTGACCGACAGGCCGTTATCGACGGTGCTATGTTCGGGTATGGAACCCCGATCGGTTCGCATTTCGCACCGCATCATCCCTCGTACATTGATCTCACTGGGAATGCGACATTCGATCCTGAGGCGGCGCGTGCCATGTTGAAAGAGGCGGGATATATAGATGATCTAACCTTAAGCCTGAAGCTCCCCCCGCCGGCTTACGCGCGTCGTGGTGGAGAAATCATCGCCTCACAACTGCGTGAAGTGGGTATAGACACCGAGATTGAGAACGTCGAGTGGGCGCAGTGGCTGGAGCAAGTGTTCAAAGGTAAAGACTATGACCTAACCATTGTCTCGCACACAGAACCGTTGGACATTGGCATCTACGCTCGTGATGACTATTACTTCCAATACGATAACGATGATTTTAACGGTTTGATATCAGCCTTTAATAAAGAGACTGATCCGGAACGGCGCGATGTGATGTTAAAGCAGGCTCAAACCATGGTGTCTGAAGATTACGTCAATGGTTACTTGTTTCAATTGGCGAAAACCGGGGTGGCCAATTCTAAGATCAACGGCCTGTGGGAGAATCAGCCCACGCAAGCCAATGACTTAACCGGCGTATACTGGTCTGAGTGATTTGTTAGCTCGGGGCATCCGCCGCCGCCATGCTGTTCTATTTTTTTAAACGGATCGGTTCATTACTCGCAACGCTGGTGGTGGCAAGCGTTGTCATATTCACCGTCATTGAAATCGTGCCGGGCGATCCTGCCTCGTACATGCTCGGCTTGAACGCATCGGACGATACAGTTAATGCGTTGAAAGCCGAACTCGGCCTGGACCAGGGCCGTGTCATGCGCTACGTGGATTGGGTCGGCGGTATGCTACAAGGGGACTTCGGAACCTCCTACACCTATCGAACCCCGGTGGCTGAGATGGTAGCCGAACGGCTCACTGTCTCCTTGCCTTTGGCTGGCTACGCGTTGTCGTTAGCGATTCTCTTGGCGTTCCCCGCTGGACTATTCGCCGCCAGTCGGCGTGGCGGGGCGGCCGATACCGTCATCATGGGCATCACTCAGTTGGGCGTGGCGATTCCTAACTTCTGGTTCGCGATGTGGCTGGTGTTGTTATTCGCTATCAAGTGGCAGTGGTTTTCTGCCGGTGGTTTCCCCGGGTGGGACGCAGGTTTTTGGGTGGGTATGAAAGCGCTTAGCTTACCGGCCATTGCGCTGGCGTTACCGCAAGCCTCCATTCTCGCTCGCGTGTTGAGGTCCTCGTTGCTGGATGTCCTGAATGAAGACTACGTGCGCACCGCGCGGGCGAAGGGCTTAACCCGGCGGCAAGCCTTGTGGGGTCATGCTTTAAGAAACGCGATGATTCCCGTACTGACCATCATCGGTTTGCAATTCTCGTTTCTGTTGGCTGGGGCCATCATCATAGAAAATGTATTTTTCCTCCCAGGACTTGGGCGATTGGTTTTCCAAAGCATCGCGCAACGAGATCTGATCGTGGTGGAGAGCGTGATCATGTTGCTGGTGTTTGCGGTGGTGATGGTGACGTTTCTGGTGGATTTGGCATACGCCTGGGTGGATCCACGTATGCGCCGCTCTCACTGATATGGCGGCAACAACGAAATCCCGATTTCGCAATCTGGTGCCAGGGGCGGTTCTGGTGTGCATTTTTTTCGGCGCCGCCGTCCTGTCGTTTTTTTACACCCCGTTTGATGTAGAAAAATTCAACATCGCGCAACGCATGTTGAGACCCGATGCGGTGCACTGGTTAGGTACTGATCATTTCGGGCGCGATATATTGTCGATGTTGATGGTCGGTGCCCGCACCTCACTTGCCGTGGCGTTCGTCGCCGTTAGCATCGGTATCGTGGTTGGTGTGCCGCTGGGGTTGATGGCTGCGAGTTATCGAGGCCGCTGGTTGGACGAACTGATCATGCGTGGCAATGATCTGGTGTTTGCTTTTCCGGCTCTGGTAATCGCGATCATGATTACCGCTGTGTTTGGCCCCAGCGCTGTCAACGCCATTATCGCGATTGGTATTTTTAACATCCCTGTATTCGCGCGTTTAACACGCGGTGCGGCGCTCGGCATTTGGAATCGAGAATTTATTCTCGCAGCGCGTGTGGCGGGTAAAAATTCAGTGCGTATATCCGTCGAACACATCTTGCCCAATATTTTAAATTTGCTGATTGTGCAGGGCACCATTCAGTTCTCATTGGGAATTCTTGCCGAGGCGGGCTTATCGTATGTGGGTCTGGGCGCACAACCGCCCACACCCAGTTGGGGGCGCATGCTGGCTGATAGTCAAACACTGACAAATCTTGCGCCGCATCTGGCGTTGTTTCCTGGAATGGTGATCGTGTTGTCGGTGTTGGGATTAAATTTACTCGGTGATGGCCTGCGCGATTGGCTGGACCCGCGGTTGCGGCGAGAATAACCATGCCGCTACTCACACTGAATGCGGTCGCTGTGTCGATACACGACACAGCGATACTGAAAAACCTCAACACCACACTGGACGCAGGTCAGGTCATGGGTGTGATCGGTGAGAGTGGTTCCGGTAAGTCGATGATGGCGCTGGCCATTATGGGTTTGTTGCCTCAAGGCTCAGCACTTACCGGGCAAATTCTATTTGACGATGTCGCGTTAAACGAACTCACAGAGAAAGCACGGTGCCAGATATGCGGCGATGACATCGGTATGGTGTTCCAGGAACCGATGACGGCGTTAAATCCTGTGCACACCATAGGGCAACAAGTCATTGAATGCATCCGTCTGCATCAACCGATAAGTCGTGCGGCGGCTACGGCTCTTGCTAGTGAAACCTTATCCCGTTGCGGCTTACCCAGTGATCAATTTCCGTTATCTCGTTATCCGCACGAGCTCTCGGGTGGCCAGCGGCAACGTGTAGTCATTGCCATGGCGGTGGCGCTAAAACCGAAGTTATTAATTGCCGACGAGCCAACCACAGCACTGGACGTCACCACTCAAGCGGAGATTCTTGATCTGCTGTGTAGCCTGCAACAAGAAGATGACATGGCACTGATGCTGATATCTCACGACCTTGCCGTGGTGGCAAGCATGGCCGATACAGTGGTTGTCATGAAAGAGGGAGTCATTGTCGAACAAGGGGATATTGAACCAGTGTTTACCCAACTTGAACATCCCTATACCCGCGCGTTATTCAAAGCCTCTGATCATACCCCGCCACGTACCGCACCTAATCACAGGGCGTTGGTCAATCATAGCGCGCAATCTGAGTCGCCCTTACTGGAGGTGAAAGATCTGGTTGTGGCGTATCGGGTGCCGGGGCGCGGCTGGTTCTCTCGCGCGAACACCTTCCGGGCTGTTGATCAAATGAGCTTTAGCGTCAATGCCGGTGAAAGTGTTGGGCTGGTGGGGGAATCGGGGTGTGGGAAGTCAACGCTGACGCGTGCGGTGCTTGGATTGATGCCGGTGGCGTCTGGACGTATTCTGATAAACGGTACTCATATTGACGAAGGTCGCCATGTGCTAAAACAGGTGCAGGTGGTCTTTCAGGATCCCTACGGGTCATTCAATCCGCGACATAAAGTTGCCCGCCTGATCGCAGAGCCGTTAAATGTATTGGAAACTCAGCCCACACGCCGGGAACGCGACCGGCAAGTGGTGAGCATTCTTGAAGACGTTGGCCTGCTGAGCAGTGATGCCGACAAATACATTCATGAGTTCTCGGGCGGGCAGAGACAGCGTATCGCGATCGCCCGTGCATTGATAACCCGTCCAGCGTTAATAGTATTGGACGAGGCTGTCTCGGCGCTGGATGTGTCGGTGCGGGCAACCGTGCTGGATTTATTGGCCAGTCTGGCCACAGCCTACGGTCTGGCCTATTTGTTTATCAGCCACGATTTGTCGGTGGTGCGAAACGTCACAGATCGAGTGCTGGTGATGCAATCTGGACAACTGGTGGAGCAGGGCGATACACAAAGCGTGCTCGATCACCCCACCCACGATTACACTCAACGACTGGTGGCTTCGGTGCCACGTCTGCCCGAGTATGCCCATGCTGCTATCGACACCCTTTGACTTTGATTCACGTCATGTGTTCATCAATGGCGTCTGGCGAGAACCGGCTTCCGGTCAATCAATGGACCTGGTTAACCCTTCTACCGGTACTGCCCTGTGCGAAATCGCTTTGGGTGATGCCAGCGATATAGAAGCTGCTGTTACCGCCGGCACTCATGCGTTAACCGGTGAATGGGGTCGGGCCACAGCGCTGCAACGGGGACGATTCCTGACGCGTCTGGGGCAGCGGATTCTTGAGCACGTGGATACCTTGGCTGAACTGGAAGCACTCGATGTCGGTAAGCCGCTTGCGCAAGCTCGCAACGACGCCATAGCGCTGGCCCGTTATTGTGAGTACTTCGGCGGGGCCGCCGATAAAATACACGGGGAAACCATTCCGTATCTGGATGGTTATACCGTTTACACGTTACGAGAACCTCATGGCGTCACCGGCCACATCGTGCCGTGGAACTACCCGATGCAAATTATTGGACGTTCGGTGTGTGCAGCGCTTGCCCTGGGGAATGCGTGTGTGCTAAAGCCCGCAGAAGAGGCTTGCTTAACCGCATTAGCGTTTGTAGAACTTGCGCGCGAGACGATTCCACGGTAACAGAGGAGAAGACTATGGGCTCTGGCGCCATCGTTTGCGTGCCGCTTGTCGTGTCAAAG
Source organism: uncultured Granulosicoccaceae bacterium (assembly GCA_937951695.1). GTDB lineage: Bacteria > Pseudomonadota > Gammaproteobacteria > Granulosicoccales > Granulosicoccaceae > Granulosicoccus. Next base: position 8,683 of record CALFBL010000104.1, read on the forward strand.
GGGTTTGGGTGGTAGTCGATACCACCCAAACATCATC
>CALFBL010000105.1 GCA_937951695.1 uncultured Granulosicoccaceae bacterium
CAAACAATGGAAATCCATTACGATCGTCACCACCGAACTTACTTCAAAAACTTCACGGGCGCCGTCGATGGCACCCCGCACGCGGACAAATCACTGGAAGCGGTCATGGCCGGTGTTGACACCAGCGCGCCAGCGGCAATCCGCAACAACGGTGGTGGCTACTACAACCACATCATGTACTGGAACTCCATGTGCGACGGTGGTAGCGCACCTAGCGATGCACTGACGGCTGCAATCAACGATGCGTTTGGGTCGATCGATAAGGTAAAGGACGAACTCAAGCAAGCGGGTATCGGTCGCTTTGGATCAGGCTTTGCGTGGTTGATCGTCTCTGGTGGCAAGCTGGCGGTGACCTCGACTCCAAACCAGGATAATCCACTGATGCCGGTTGCCGAGCAGCAAGGTACGCCGATTTTGGCTTTGGATGTTTGGGAACACGCCTATTATCTGAAGTATCAAAACAAACGTCCCGATTACATCGACGGCTGGCTAGAAGTGGTCGATTGGGCCAAAACGTCGGAACGTTTCGCGGCGGCAAAAGGGTAATTAATGATGGACAACAAAGCAACAAGCCCGGATGTGATGGATCGGATCAAAGAGCAAGTTGAATCCAATCCGGTAATCCTATATATGAAAGGCACACCGCAAATGCCGATGTGCGGATTTTCCATGCGCACGGTAGAAGCGTTGAAAAGCTGCAATCAGGAATTCGCTTTCGTCAACGTCATCGTTGATATGGAAATCCGTGAAAACCTGCATCGCTACGCGGAATGGCCTACGTTCCCCCAGCTCTACATCAACGGTGAGTTGGTAGGCGGCTGCGACATCATCATGGAGATGGCGGAAAACGGTGAGTTAAAATCTATGGTAGAAGAGGCGGTGGCGGCATAACCCCGACCATTAGCTGACGTAAAAAACCCGATTTTCATCGGGTTTTTTATGCGCGCTCTGAACTCACCGCGCTTCACTGGTGTCTATGGCATTGTTCCCAGCGGTTGATGACATGACAAAACAGCTCTGCGGTCATACGGGTGTCGTACACCGCTGAGTGCGCTTCGTTGCTGTCCCACCCTAAACCGGCCGCCTCGCACGATCTTGCCAAAACGGTTTGCCCGAACGCAATTCCGGCCATAGTCACCGTGTCGAAATTGCTGAACCGATGAAATGGATTTCGTTTCACGCCGGCGCGTTCGACCGTGGCATTGAGAAATTTTAAATCGAAAGCAGCATTGTGTCCGACCAGAATAGCGCGGGTGCATTGAGCGTCGCGAATAGCCTGACGAATCGGCTGGAACACATAATTTAGCGCGTCACTTTCCGAACGAGCTGCCCGCAAGGGATTATCGGGGTCGATGCCGTTGAGCTCCAATGAGCGAGGGTTAAACTCAGCGCCTTCAAAAGCGGTCACGTGCGTGCTTTTAACCACGTCGGGAAACAACACGCCGTCTTCATTCATGCCAATCGTTATGATGGCAATTTCCAGTAATGGGTTCTTAATTTCATCCAAGCCTCCAGTTTCAACGTCGACCACTACGGGTAAAAAACCGCGGAAGCGTTCGTTTAAGGCAATGGGTTGGCCGGGCTTGTACATCGCGGTGTCTTGCTATGGATCAACCCTGTTGGGCCGGGCCGGATAGGATACACCCATGTGCAGTGATACCATCTGTGTTCGCATGGTTAATACTGGCTTTTTGTGGCGAGTTTACTTTTACAATTTATCTGGATCGCTTGCCTGAAAGCCCGACCGCAGGATGTCCCAGCGGGTCGATCGGCCTTGATCGTGGCAATCGTGCTTAATGCAGTGACTTACGTGATTGCCGTGAGCAGTACCCGAAGCGTACCGGCGAGTGTGGCCTTGACGTTAACCGATCTGGCTGTGTCGGGTTTGTGCTTATACATAGTGGTGAGTGTGGTGGACAAACGTGCTCGTTTCGAGCAGGCGTATACGGCGTACTGCGGGGCCACTGCGATTTTGAATCTGGTGGCGATCCCAGGGCTTTGGCTCGGGGCTCACAGCGAATCCACCGCCATTGTCGTGTTTAATATCGTCATTATTTTCTGGGGACTGTCTATTATTGCTCATGTGCTCAAGCACACTCTGGAGGTAACCCAATGGGTCAGCGTAGTTTTAGCGATGCTGTTTTACGTGGCTGTCCTGAACCTTTTGGCAATCATAGGCGTTATCGGTGACGCCCCTGACGTCGAGCAACAACTGTCTAATTATCAATCTCTTAGTCTTAATTGGTTGGGTAAGGCCTGAGAGTGATATGATGGACAGAATTTTTCATAATCATTCATGGGTATCGTCTCGACTGTGCCTGTTACACGCTCCAAACACGCCACGGATTCCCCAGTCGGGTCATCTCGCATCCCGTCCAGGATTGCCACCAGCCGGGACTCGGATCACACCGATGCCGCTGTGGCACTCGAGATATTGTCTGTGGGTGAGCCGGTGAGACCCTCCATCGCCGGGTTACGCCGTAATGTGCGTGACGGTAAGCTTGCCACTGACGATCGGGAGGTGTCTGACCCGATGCGCCCGGCCAGTCGGCCAGTGGCAGACGGCGTTAAAGCCTCTGCAGAAGACGCCAACAAGGCCGCTCGTTTAAAACCTCTGGATATCGTGGTGCCCGATGAAATCGGCCGCTACACCATTGGTCACCGTATCGGTTCTGGCACGTGTGGGGTAGTGCACCTCTCTCTCGACAACGTGTTGGGTCGGGAAGTGGCTGTCAAACTGTCGCCGATTGGCAGTGCGGAAATATCCTCAGGAAAAGTGCCCGGTGCGCAGCGCGCCTACCAGACCGAGATCATAGCCGCCGGTAAGCTCCGCCATCCCAACATCGTTACCGTCTACGACGCGGGCCAATTCGAAGAGCTGAATTTTCTGGTGATGGAGGCCGTTGAAGGCGACTCTCTCAAGGCGTTTGGTAAGGGGCAGGAGTTACTGCCAGCCAACCAGGCATTGCGCGTCATTATCGATTGCTGTCATGCACTGGATTACTCGCACCAGCAAGACATATTGCATCGCGACATCAAGCCGGCGAACATCATGCTCGATCACACCGGCGCTGCCAAGTTGCTCGACTATGGCATCGCAGTCGGCCTAAGCGATGAATCCTCGCTAGAGCGACAAGGTCCAACATTGGGCACACCGAACTATATGTCACCAGAGCAGATACTGGGTCGGGAACTCACCCCTGCCAGTGATTTTTATTCTCTGGCCACCGTCCTGTTTGAACTGCTGACCGGTCGTCAGTTATTCAAAGCGCGCAAGGTCAAAGATTTGTTCAGAACGGTTGTCAACCAGCCTGCGCCCAGGCTCGATGACGTCAAGCCGGAACTGCCGGCAGCGCTGGCAGATATCATTGCCAAAGCCTTGTCAAAAAAGCCCTCGGCGCGGTATCAAAGCGGTGCCGAAATGGCAGCTGCGTTAGAGCCCTTTGTCGAGAGTTTTCGAATCATCGAAGAGCGGCCGTTGGCTCAGCGTCGCTTTATTCGGCAGTTAACGGGTCAGGCCTTTTTCCAAGGGTTCTCGGAAGTCGAAGTGGCGCAGCTACTGGAGCTGGTCAAGGTGCGCACGTTCTCAGCGGGTGATGATTTATTGCCCAATGACAACGGAGAGCGCAGCCTTTTGGTGATCACCGATGGGCTCGTGCGGGTGAGCGAAAACGGCGATTTAGTGTGCGTTCTGGGACAAGGCGACTGCGTTGGCGAGCTCGGCTTTATCCACGGCACCCCAGAGAATCGATCGCAATCGGCGTTGACATCGGTGCACGCACTGAACTTGCCGGCCAACGCCTTGAGTGATCTGCCGCCAAAGACGCACCTGCACTATTACCACGCCATATCGGCTCTGTTGTCGAAACGACTGGCCTCCGCCGGTCATTTGCAGATTGACCTGACTTTATAGTGTCCGATTGCGCCCTGAAACCTCTATCCGGGATTGTTTCCCGCGCGCTTTAACAAGGTCTTTTCCCAATTCAGCGAGGTCTGGACAATGGTGTCGAGGTTATCGTATTGCGGTGTCCAGTCCAGTGTTTGATGAATGCGCTCGACCGCTGCAATCAATGCTGGAGGGTCGCCCGCGCGACGTGGCTGTTCAACCACAGTGATGGGGTCGCCATCGTGTACACGGTTTATGGAGTCGATGACTTCGCGCACACTAAAACCGTGGCCATAGCCGCAATTGAGTAGAGTGGATTCTCCTCCCGCCTCTAGGTACTCAAGTGCTGACAAATGCGCGGCCGCCAGATCCGAGACGTGGATGTAATCGCGGATGCCGGTGCCATCTGGTGTGGGGTAATCGGTGCCAAACACCGACAGGGATTCGCGTTTGCCTACCGCCACCTCAGCGGCCACTTTGATCAGCAGTGTGGCCTTGTCTGTAGATTGCCCGATTCGCCCGTCGGGGTCAGAGCCTGCGACGTTGAAATAGCGCAACACAACATGAGTCAATTCGGTAGCAGCGGATAAGTCTCGCAGCATGATTTCTGACATCAGTTTCGAGGTGCCATAGGGATTGATCGGGGCCGTGGGCAAATCTTCATGGCAGGGGGCGGTGTCGGTGGGTGCTCCGTAAGTGGCAGCGGTGGACGAAAATATAAAATGCTTGACACCCGATTTACTGGCAGCTTCGAGTAGCGTTCGTGTGCTGCTGGTGTTATTGCCGTAGTACTTCAATGGGTCAGTAACGCTTTCAGGCACGATAGTGTGTGCGGCAAAATGCATAACGGTATCGATGTCGTGGTTTTTAAACACTGTTTGCAGTACGGCTGCGTCACCGGTTTTGCCAACGACAAGCTCACCGTGCAGCACAGCGTCGGCGTTACCGGTGGATAAATCGTCCAGCACAACGACATCGCGATTTGCCTCACCCAGTAGTTTCAACACATGGCTGCCAATGTAGCCAGCTCCACCGGTGACCAATATTTTTCCCGTCATTCGTTTTGCCCTTGAGCAGAGTGAGTAAGGTATTGAGGTTTTGACAGCCGTTTACACTAACAAAGTCATCCCGTTTGTGGGGGTGTTTTTATGTGAGTGTCTGGCTTTAGCGGCCAGAACAATTGGATTAGAATGATTTACCAGCGCTAACGCGCAGCCAGGCTCACGGTATTTATGCAATTTAGCGATCAGGTAATGGCCGACGTGAATCACTGGTGCCCGCAGGTGCAAGCCGGTGCGTGGCTGATAACCGTTAATCAGCGTTTGGCAAGACACTACCAACGTCGTTACGACGCTTGGCAGTTGAGCCTCGGGGCCAGTGTGTGGGACACCCCGGTGATACTTTCCTGGAGTGCGTGCTTAGAGCGATTACACGATGGGGCTTTGGCGGAAAACCTGACCGATTATCCGGTACTGAACGCTTCGTTGGACGAGAGTTTATGGCGTGAGGCCATTGATGCTGTCGGCACCGGCGAGTCCGGCTACCCGGAGCTGCTAGATAAAACCGCTGCGGCGCAGCAAGCCCGAGCTGCTTGGCTAATTCAACACGCTTGGCATTGTCACGTCAGTGAAGAGGTCATCCTGTCATTGGATCAACGGGTGTACGGGGCCTGGTCAAACGCGTTTCGGCGTTTGTGTCATCAGGCAAAGGCGGTCGATCAATCGCGAGTAGCGGGCGTGGTGCGAGCGTTATGGGGGCCGTTGGAGGAGGCTGGTTTGATGCCGTCAAGCGTGTTGTTTGCAGGGTTTCTAACACCCACTGTTGAGCAGAGGCATTGGTGGCAGGGCTTGGCTGAACGGGGTATTGAGGTGTCTCAGCTGCAACCAATGGCAGAGCCTGCCACGCCTCATCGCTATGAATTTATTGACGACGCCTGTGAATGGCGGGCTGCGGCGTCTCATGCGCGCGCTTTGCTCGAAGCGAATCCGCACCATCTGATCGGTGTTGTCATTCCCGAATTGCAAGCGCATCGAACCGATGTGCTGCGAGCGTTCGATTCGGTGTTCTTTCCCGGGGCGAGTCCGGTTGACATTCAACGCATAGGTCGCCCCTATGATGTATCGCTGGGTGTGTCTTTGGCTGAGCAACCCGTGGTGCGTAGCGCGCTGCAAATGTTAAAGTTTTTAGTCGATCGTGTGCCGGCAGCGGATGCAACCTCGATATTGCTGAGCCCGTACTTTATCAGTGCCCGAACCGCGGCTAATGCCCGTCGACGACTGGACGCGTTTTTACGCGACGAACGACAATGGGAGGTCTCGGCCAATGACATAACCGCCAACGAACGATTTGCTCAAAAGCTGGATAAAAACCTGTCGAATGCGTTATTAAAATCCGTCAAGACGCTGAACGTAAAGCCACAAACTTTTACACATTGGTCGGATCGGTTTGGTCGGGTGTTACAAAACCGCTTGCGATGGCCAGGTAGCGATCTGGATTCGTATGAATATCAGGCGGTGCAGATCTGGCAACAAGTCATCGAAGAATTTGAATCACTCGATAACGGTCGAGCGGTCAGCCTAACAAACGCTGTCGGTGCGCTGCATCGATTGTGTCAGCAGCGATTGTTTCAGCCAGAGACGCCAACGGCTCGGATTCAGATCATGGGGCGTCTCGAGAGCCACGGCTTAAGCTTTGATCATCTGTGGCTTAGCGGCAATGACGTCTCACAGTGGCCGCCCAAAGTCACCGCAACCACCTTGATTTCACGCAGACTGCAGCAAGAGCGTGGGGTGCCTGAATCCTCAGCTGCATTGCGCCTTGAGGCTGCAAAACTTGAATGGGCGCTGTGGTGCAGCTCGTCCCCGTCGGTGATTGCCAGCCATGCGCTGACTCGAGATGGTCAGCGGTTACTGCCGGCGGCTTGTGTTGCGCACTTGCCGATCAACGATGCGAAGGATTTAACCGGTTTTGAGCGATATCCCGATCTGGTGGATGAAATTGCTGCGTCTGCGAGCATGAAATCGGTGGCAGATACGCACGGTCCAGCTTTACGGGAAGGGTTGCGGGTAAAAGGTGGTGCGAGGCGACTTGAGGATCAGGCCAAGTGCCCGTTCCGTGGGTTCGCGACACATCATCTGGGGATAAAAGCGTTAGAGGAGCCTGGCATGGGACTAG
>CALFBL010000106.1 GCA_937951695.1 uncultured Granulosicoccaceae bacterium
GCTCCGATGGATGGTCAACAGGTGAAGGCTACGATCGCAGAACTGTTTCCACCAGCTGTATTGTTTGCATCGGAACTTCTGGCATTGCCATTACTTCATCGACAGCTTCGTGCATGGTTAGACAAGCGTGGCGCCAACCTTACCCAACACAGCTCTCGACGCGTTCTACTAACGCTCGCCACCAGCCTACACGACGAAGCGGAAGACCGAGAAGTAGCTGAGGAACTTGCCAGTATGAGCGCGGAACTACACTGTTCAGTGATACAATAACCAGTGACTCATCGTTTCAGTTGATAGGTCCTGGCGGGGTTTGGCAAGTCACAGAAAGCGCTCTGGTTGGGCCCGATGGCCAGCGCCTGCCAAGAATTCCAGGTCACGTTGCATATTGGTTCGCGTGGGATGGGTACTTGGGTGTCAACAGTGAGCTGTACGAGATGGGTAGCGCTCAAGGTAGGGGCCCGTGATTCGATTGCTCAAAAAAATAAGGAAACAAAATGGGCAATCACATTCCACTGAATGTATCGCCAGACGAAAAACCACTACCAGACGTGGTTCTGGAGGCGTTTGGCGGCTACCCGAAGGAGGCGCAAGCCAAGCTGCTTGCAGTTCGGGAGTTGATTTTTGCAGAAACGAAGAATGATCCGGCAATCGGCCAGTTGCGGGAGACTTTGCGATGGCGTGAGCTCAGTTTTTTGACAGAAAAACCAAATACTGGCTCGATCATCCGACTCGCACTCACCAAATCCGGCGAACCTGCTGTGTTTTTTCACTGCGGAACCACACTGATAGAGACATTTCGAGCCCAGTATTCACACATCTTCGATTTTGAAAAAAACCGGGCACTGGTTTTGCGGCTACCAATTGAAGAAACGCTCATCGAGCTGAGTCACTGCATCAAGCAGGCCCTTCGCTACAAACTTGACCGGTGATTTCGAAAAGCACTGTTCCACACCGTGCTCATCCCAGTCACCCCAACCGGGGAAAATCATGGGAGGCGTATAAGGTGGTGAGCAGACTTGCTTCTGTCTTTATGTACACGAACAACGGTATTCTTCGACTATAGAACAAGTGCAAATGGTGTTTCCTCAACGAAAACCAATCTCAAGAAGTTCCCAGTAAAATCGCTTCGACACTTCAGGCATCGAAATCGCGACAAATCCAACGATCATCGAATTTTTAAGCATGTTCGCTTAGAAGAGTTACCAAGGAATCATCATGGCCAAGCTCAGCGCTGGAATCCGGTCAGCGTTTGAACTACTGCGTATATCGGGCAAAAATTTGACTAAAAGCCAATCGCTCGTTATTGCAAACGCCATTTTACAACATTAAAAATTTCATCGGCGATATCAATTGCGGCCCGGCTATCAGTATCGATCAAATGATCCCTTGGCGTTGTTGAGCGTGCCAGGATTGACTTTAATTCTACCGAACGATTGAGGTGCCACTCTAGGGCAGAGCCTTCTTCTCGCGCCGTCAAACGAGAGTTCAAAGATTCCAAACTCGCAGTCAGTTGAACGGTGAAGACATCGCCTTCTGGGATGACTTTTAGTAACGACTTGATGAACAATGATTCTTCTACTACGTAAGATAGGATCAGATTCAGTGAGCCAGAACGCGAGCAGTTCCGCCATATGGCACGCAAATTTTCTAACCCCAGTTGATTTCCCCACGGGTCATTTGCGGGCCTAGGATAGGTGTAGCGAATTTGATCAAAATCGACGAAAGTGTGCGGGATTCTCTTGGCCTCAAGTATTTCGGCAACCTGCCTTCCAACAGTAGACTTGCCAACACCTACTGGGCCACTTATAAGTAAGATGGGGATCTTGGGGAACATCATGTCAGTCTACAGCACACTCATATTTTCATTCCTGGATGTACATCGTGTGGTTTTATCAAAGCGTATTTCTTTCCCATTGTTAACCCGTCCATTCGCCCGTGACACTACAATGCCAGTTCCCCTCGTCCCGACAGAAAAATCGATGCAACCAACGTGGTACGGCTCCCTTAATCGGATGGTTTTGACGCTTTTGACTTTGGCGTGTTGCACGCTCTGGTGGACAGATTCTGCAATGGCTCACGCGGTCACCCAAGGTGATAAGGGCTACATTCAAGAAATCACCGGTGTGAAGATTATTCCGTTCGTCTATCTGGGTGCCAAACACATGGTTACCGGATATGACCACATTCTCTTCCTTTTGGGCGTCATTTTTTTTCTGCATGGAATGAAGCAGATCGCAGGCTATGTCAGCTTGTTTGCAATTGGACATTCACTCACCATGTTGATGGGCGTTTATTTTAATTTTGGCATCAACAGCTACATCATCGATGCGATTATCGGTTTCTCTGTGCTCTACAAAGCGCTGGATAATCTCGGTGCTTTTAAATTGTGGTTCGGGCATCAGCCCGACACTCGTGTGGCGACCTTGATATTTGGCCTGCTGCACGGGTTTGGGCTGGCATCCAAAATCATAGAGTATGACATCTCAGCCGATGGATTGGTGCCAAACCTGTTGGCGTTCAATGTGGGAGTGGAGATCGGTCAGCTACTCGCACTGGCTACCATCCTGGTGGTGATGAAGTACTGGCGTGCGTCTGCGTCGTTTGTGCAGCAAGCGTACGCTGCCAACGTCGCGATGATGGCAGCAGGCTTTACACTCATGGGATTCCAAATTGCGGGGTTTGTTGTCACAGAACTCGCTCACGTTCATTAACCAACGAAATAAGGCACTCTCGCTATGAATTCCAGGCTCGATATCGGCGCAACAAAGCGATCGCCCCAGATACAGGGTGTGAATGCCACCGCAGGCGGGTTGCTCAAGGCAACACTGGGTGCGTCGGTGCTCGCAGGTGCGATTCTTATCTTCGCGTGGCTACCGGCTGAGTATGGCATTGACCCAACCGGCGTCGGCCAGGTCCTGGGCTTGACTGAAATGGGTCAAATCAAAGAACAGCTTCACGCGGAAGCGGAAGCCGATGCGGAAGCAACAGCAACAGCAGAAGCGGCACAAGCCAATTCGGATGCAAATGCCGCAGCGAATCTACTGAGCCCAGCGGCCGAGCCAGCGGTAGATGTGGCAGAGCTCAATGAAAAACTCGACGCGATCCAAGCGCAGCTGCAAGCAATCGCGCTCAGCACCGGAGTTAGCGCGCCATCAAGCACTGAACAAACAAACACTGAAACAACGAGTGCTGAACAAGCCGGTATCGCTCCGGCGGCTGAAGCTAATTGGCGTGATGAGCTTAACTACACACTCACTCCGGGTCAAGGCATCGAGGTGAAGCTCGTGATGGACGAGGGAGCGGTTGCCGAGTATGAGTGGAGTGCGAACGGCTCAGTGCTTAATTACGATACACACGCAAATGGCAGTGGACAGAAGATCAGCTATGAGCAGGGTCGGGCGGTGCCCGGGCAAGCGGGCAAATTGACTGCGGCATTCACTGGCAATCACGGCTGGTTCTGGAGGAACCGAACCGAGGAAGACGTGGTAGTCACTTTACGCACCCGGGGTGATTACAAAGGCTTGGTACTGCCTTAGTCTGTAGCACCCACTATGTTTCATTGTCATCAACATAGCGTTGCGAGGCTTTCCCGCGATAGCAAATGGTTAGTTCCTCTGGTACTTCTTTTCCGGTGACGAGAAAGGGGAGAACTCCGTCCCGCAGCGTTCTACCGCGCATTGCCTGTATATCGTCATCGGATTTTGTCAT
>CALFBL010000107.1 GCA_937951695.1 uncultured Granulosicoccaceae bacterium
GCGTCTAATTGCACGTACGTGCAATGTTTTCAGATTTGTACGTGATCTCAATACTGCCCGAAAATTAAGCAATGTTGTCTGTAGCCTTGTTACCGTGCAATGGAAAGATCTGTCAGCTTGCGGCGACTACACGGACGAAACCTTGCTTGTCCATTTGCAGTCTCAGCTATTGGAGCACAAAAATATCCGCTTAAGTGATCGCCAATGCGAAGTGGCACTGCTTATTATGCGAGGCCACAGCACGATCTCGATTGGCCTTTGTCTGGAAATCAGTCCCCAAACGGTCAAAGTGTTTCGCAAACAGTTGTATCGCAAGTGCGGGATATCCTCACAGGCAGAGTTGTTCTCTTTAATGAATGCTTATCTGACGTTATGAGTTGAGTCTATTGACTCAACCAGCGATGGAATACAAGCTTGGTCGAAGGGAATATCAAGCATAAACACACTCTACGCCGTAGATTTTGATGACACCTGTGTCGATCACCAATGCCCCTATATCGGTGACAACGTGCCAGGAGCTGTTGAAACACTCAAGGAGCTGGTCGCAAAACGGGAGCTTATTATTGCTCAATCCCTGCTGAGCCCGCCCTTGGTAAAAAGCCGAATTACCCGGTGAGCAAACACTATTGAATCGACAGGCTGCGAAAGCGTCACCCCCACACCGAGAAAGACCGATAACACGGTTTGCTAATGCGAGGGTTCCCAAGTAAGGTTGTTGGATAAGCAGCTTGAAATTATTGACTTACCCGCATTTTGCAACGAAGACCCATGATAGTGCGATAGAGTTCTTCGGGTGTGTGAGGAACCCGACATGAACAAATCTACATCACCAACTCGAATGACGGTTGCTGCCGATAGCGCGAGCACCACGCCCGGCTACCTGCCAGGCTTTGGCAACGACTTTGAAACCGAGGCATTGACGGGGGCCCTGCCCCAAGGAATGAACAGCCCGCAAAAATGCAACTACGGCCTGTACGGTGAACAACTCTCCGGCACAGCGTTTACCGCTCCTGCCCACCGAAATGAGCGGACTTGGTGCTATCGCATTCGCCCGTCAGTCAAGCACAGTACGCGCTATCGCAAAATCGAAATGCCCTATTGGAAGTCGGCTCCCCATGTCAATTCCGATGTTGTCAGTCTGGGTCAGTATCGCTGGGATCCGATCCCGCACACCCGTGAGGGGCTAACCTTTATTACGGGTATGCGAACAATGACGACAGCAGGCGATGTCAATATACAGGTTGGGATGGCGTCGCATGTCTACTTGGCGACGCAATCCATGATCGATGATTATTTTTATTCAGCAGATTCTGAATTACTTATCGTGCCGCAGGAAGGTGTAATACGCATCTGTACAGAACTTGGCATTATCGATCTTGAACCAAAGGAAATTGCCCTTATTCCGCGCGGCCTAGTCTATCGAGTCGAGATCATCGAAGGCCCAGCGCGTGGGTTTGTTTGCGAAAATTACGGCCAGACATTCGAGCTACCTGCACGAGGCCCTATCGGAGCCAACTGCATGGCAAATCCACGGGATTTTAAAACACCCGTCGCGGCGTTCGAAGATCGCGAAGTGCCTAGCACGGTGACCATTAAGTGGTGTGGGCAGTTCCATCAAACTAACATCGATCACTCACCACTGGATATCGTGGCGTGGCACGGTAACTACGCACCCGTGAAGTATGACTTAGGCAACTATTGCCCAGTCCGTGCACTGTTATTCGACCATCCCGACCCCTCAATCTTTACCGTGCTCACAGCACCATCGAACAGCCCGGGTATTGCCAATATTGACTTCGTGCTATTTCGCGAACGCTGGGCGGTGACAGAAGATACGTTTCGCCCACCCTGGTATCACAAAAACATCATGTCTGAATTGATGGGCAATATCTATGGGCAATATGAAGCTAAGCCACAAGGATTTGTACCCGGCGGTATCAGTCTGCACACTATGATGTTGCCGCACGGGCCTGATAAGGAATCCTTTGACAAGGCATCCAACGCCGAGCTTGGCCCGGCAAAGCTCGACAACACCATGTCGTTCATGTTCGAGACACGCTTCCCCCAACATCTGACCACCTTCGCTGCCAATGAAGCCCCACTGCAGGAGGATTACATCGACTGCTGGAACGATATCGAGAAGCAATTTGACGGCAAACCTGGTAAAAAATAATCACTCTGGCTGGGCATACTCATGAAACTTGCAACACTGAAAAACGGCACTCGAGACGGTGTGCTGGTTGTGGTATCCCGTGATCTGAAGTGGTGCATGCCTGTTGCCCATATAGCACCCACTCTCCAGACAGCTCTGGATCACTGGGCAGAGGTTGAAGCGCGTTTGAAAGACGTTGCGGAAAATCTTGAAAACGACGAACAAGCCAAACAATCGTTTCACCAGCACGAAGCTCATTCGCCCTTGCCGCGTGCTTACCAATGGGCGGACGGTTCCGCCTACGTGAATCATGTCGAGTTGGTACGCCGCGCACGCAATGCCGAGATCCCCAGCAGTTTCTGGACCGACCCTTTAATGTATCAAGGCGGTTCCGACACCTTCCTCGCACCGCGCGATCCAATAACTTTTCCGGGTGAAGCTGTGCCGGGCTGGGGTATCGACATGGAGGCAGAAGTGGCTGTGATCGTTGATGATGTCCCATTAGGCGCAACCCCTGAAGAGGCGGCAAAAGCCATTCGTCTGGTTATGCTGGTCAACGATGTGTCCTTACGCGCGCTCATCCCGACCGAACTCGGCAAAGGCTTTGGCTTTTTACAATCCAAACCGTCATCAGCGTTCACGCCGGTTGCGGTAACGCCTGACTCCTTGGGGGATGCCTGGATGGACGCAAAGCTGCACCTGCCTTTGTTGGTCGACTATAACGGCGAAGCGTTTGGCAAAGCCAATGCCGGCGTTGATATGACGTTTAATTTCGGGCAGCTCATCGCTCACGCCGCCAAAACTCGCGCACTCGGTGCCGGTGCCATCATTGGATCGGGCACAGTCTCCAACAAGGATCAAGACGGATCACCCGGAAAAACCGTCGCAACAGGCGGCTTGGGGTATTCATGCATCGCAGAAATGCGCATGATTGAGACAATAAACCATGGCAAACCCCATACCGAATTCATGACATTCGGTGATACCGTGCGCATTGAAATGAAAGACGCTGACGGTCAATCTATCTTCGGCGCCATCGAACAAACTGTGGAACAAGCCTGACAACATATCTAATGCGACGAACTCGCGTTTGATACTCATTTTAGCGCTAGTTTGGTTGTCAACGCGTTGCATTCGCTGTGTCCATTTAGCCCGCTAACGGTATGCTTTATGTTGGCCTTGGCGAGCATTACGAATTTCCAATATAAAATTGCAAACCCGCGTCATGGCACTTAGTTTTAGCCATATCGGGATACATCACGGCCTACTTCAAACCCACCTTATCACACACCCGCAGCAACTCTGGATACACCCCAGTGCAAGCCGCTATTACTCGTCCACCCGAGGACAACATCGAGTC
>CALFBL010000108.1 GCA_937951695.1 uncultured Granulosicoccaceae bacterium
GGGCAAGAGGTGAATTATCTAAATTTTTACACGAGATCGCCAGAGCCAGAACAGCTACAGCCAACATTAAACGGTTTGGATTTTTCATTGATAATTTATCCCTTAATAGCATTGTGCACGCCCGTTCGTGTCGCGTAGGCGGTGACTTGTTTTTACCTACGCGTTTTCACCACGGGAAACTTCGTCGATACTCAAGTGTATACCACGACCGTCTTAACAAGCTTAAAAAAAAAACTAAACCCTTGCGCCTGTCTAAAAATAGCCGAATACCCGAACAACACTTACCGAGTTGCACCTCGCGGCCAGCCTCGTCGGTCGGTTAGCTGCCCTCACTCAATGTATACGAAATCGTAAGTGGTAGAGATCAATACCCATCTTTGTAGCCAGAGTGTTTTCCCGACGGCGTGACGCGGCTCTTTCTCGATCGCATCCGCACAACCTTGATAAAAGCAACTCACACCGATCCCGTTAAACTTTTCTGCATAAATTCAGCAGAGCTGTATTCGTCGCCCAATGAGTAATCTTTGAACCCATATTTTTCATAGGCACCTCGCGCCTTCTTATTACCGCTTAATACTTCCAACGTCACCTTGCAGCAGCGTCGTTGCACCGCTTCCTGCTCAATGAACGCCAGCAGTGACTGGCTAACGCCTTTGCGACGCGCCCTTGGCAACACCATAAAATCATGAATATTGATCAATGGACGACACGCGAACGTGGAGAAACCTTGGAAGCAATTGGCTAGGCCGACGGCTTCGTCCTCGTCATAAGCCAACACAGAAAACGCTCCGGGAAAATCTTTCAACGCGGCGACCAAATTGTCTTTAGTGAAGTTCGGCAATGACTGACCACCGCCGAGTGGGTCCTCTGCGTAAGCGTTGAGCAACGACACCATACTCTGGGCGTGAGCGGTGTTGTCGTAGTCAGCAATGATCACATTCAGTGGCATAATGAAAATTCTCAACAAAATCGGTTGTTTTTTGGGGTCTTTTTATTTGTGATTTCGCACGGTTTTATTATACAAATTCAAGCGCATAAACACCTTCGATCGTGCTTACTATTAAGTCCAAGATGATACCTCAATCAAGCTTGTTTTCAGTTTGTGCTTGCATGGCTGCCCGGTTTTTTTCACGCAACGTATTCAAGCGCTCGCCGATTCGTTGTTCCAAACCCCGCTCGGCAGGAGCGTAGAATTGCACCGCATTCAGCGTATCAGGAAAATAGCTCATACCGGCGGCAAAACCGTCTGCTTCATCGTGTGCGTAGCGATAGCCGTCGCCGTGCCCAAGCTCTTTCATCAAGGTGGTAGGGGCATTGCGCAATGTCATTGGTACCGGTTGCGTGCCCGTTTCTTTAACAAACTGCATTGCCTGCTTAAAAGCCGAATAAACCGCGTTACTTTTAGGTGCGCACGCCATGAACACCACCGCGTGCGCTAGGGCGAGTTCGCCTTCGGGGCTGCCAAGCCGCTGCAAGCTATCCCAAGCGTAGCTGGCCAACTGTGCGGCGCGTGGATCGGCATTGCCGATGTCTTCGGACGCAAAACGCAAGGTTCTTCGTGCGATGTACAGCGGATCACACCCGCCGTCGAGCATGCGACACAGCCAGTACAACGCGGCATCCGGGTCAGATCCGCGCATGGATTTGTGCAACGCAGAAATTTGATCGTAGAACTGATCCCCGCCTTTGTCGAATTGCCGAAAACTGTCGCGGGTGACCTCTTTTAAAACCGCGTCATCGATTCGGTGCACGGTCTGATCAGTCGATGCAGGGGTTGACTCGGAGGTTGACGCGGAGCTTAATCCGGATGCGGTCGCGGACGGGGACAATGAAGACAGGGACGATAAAGGTATACGTTTGGCGCAATCCACCGCAAGCTCCAACAACACCAGAGCATGACGAGCGTCCCCATCAGCGATAGACGCCAACGCGTCGCGGTACTCATCGGCCATCTCGATGTTGATGTGACCCAATCCGCGCTCTTTGTCGTCAATAGCAAAATCGATAACCCGGCGTAAGTCGGTGGCCGTCAAATGTTTTAAAACATACACACGCAGTCGTGACAACAAAGCGTTGTTCAGCTCAAACGAGGGATTCTCGGTGGTAGCGCCGACAAACACCAGGGTGCCGTCTTCCACATGGGGCAGGAAAGCATCTTGCTGGGCTTTGTTAAAACGATGCACTTCATCGACAAACAAGACCGAGCGTTTGCCAAACGTCGATTGTTGTTCTTTCGCTTTGGCCACACAAGCACGGATATCTTTGACGCCTGCCAAGACCGCGGAGACGCTCATAAAAACCGCATCACTCTCGTGCGCGATCATTCGTGCCAATGTGGTTTTTCCAGTACCGGGCGGCCCCCAGAACACCATGGAGTGCAGCCGGTTGTTCTCGATCGCTTGTCGCAGCGTGCTCTCTGGACCCAGCAAATGGGATTGACCGATAAAGTCGCTTAACGATCGCGGCCGCATGCGATCGGCGAGCGGTCGAAAACGCGCCTCGCTGTGAGTACGGGGTTCGCCGGTGCGCGGTCGGGGTGTTGTCTGACTGGGCGCACAATCCGATTTTGCCGCACCGCTTGCAGCCGCACTGCGCTTAGATGGGCTGTGCGGTTGGTCTGCGTCGAACAGCCCGGGTTGGTCGTGCGAGTCGTGCGGATCGGTCATGCGAGACAGACAGCGTTTGATAAACTCGCAGGATACCGCAGTTCACCGATTATTGACCGATCACGTCCACGCCGTCGGGCACGTTAAATTCAAATAGCGAATCGGCGAGGATCGCCTCATCGTTCATCCCGGTGAACTTGATCTGGGTGGCTTGGCCAAAGTTATCTCGCAGCTCCATGACGGCAAGACCCACCTCATCCAGACCGACGTACAAAGATTCGAAATCGGTGCTTTCGGTCCGCGGAACCAATTCAAACCACTCGATGTTTTCTTCAGTACCGAGCGCTTCGATGGTAAATTCTTCTTCCAACGGGCGTGTGCCCATAAGAATAACCAGCGGCGTGCCGCTGACTTTATCGGCCAGATCGTTAACGGTCACCTGCTCCAAATCTTCGTCGTATAACCAGACCTTCTCACCATCGGACACCAGTTGCTGCTTAGTGGGCGTTTCGTACTTCCACAAAAAACGCCCCGGGCGTTTTAAATGGAGGGTGCCAGTCGATACTTGCAAGGCGGTTGAGTCAGCATCGTACAAGGTCTGCTCAAAGCCTGCGCTAAAGGCTCGAGTGTCTTCGACAAACGATTGCAGACGCGCCAAAGCCGGATTGCTCTGGCTGTGCGCAAACGAGGCGACAAACGTTGCGGCGATGACGATAAATGCAGCTCTAAAGCATCGAGACTGTCGAATAAGTACGTTCATTTTTGATTCCAGGTGCATGGCTTACGCACGACTTTGCACCACTTAAACCGGCGGAGGTGCCAAGACTTCACGTGTGCCGTTCGAACCAACCGGGGTGATCACCCCGGCAGCCTCCATCTCTTCGATCATGGTAGCTGCGCGGTTGTAACCGATTTTCAGGCGGCGTTGCACATAGGAAATTGAAGCGCGGCGGCTTTCAGTCACTACGGCAACAGCCTGATCATACAATGCATCTTGCTCTCCAGAACCGCCTTCCGCAGCCCCCCCGGACAAGCCGGGAATGTGAACTTGTGACTCATTCAGAATTTCGTCAATGTAATTGGGCTCCCCGGTCTTTTTAATGTGTGCAACCACATTGTTCACTTCGTGATCGTCGACAAAGGCGCCGTGGACACGCATCGGCAACGCGGTGCCAGGCGGCAAGTACAGCATATCGCCGTGTCCCAGTAAGCTCTCTGCCCCACCTTGGTCAATGATGGTCCGTGAGTCGATTTTTTGCGATACCTGAAACGCGATACGTGTAGGTATATTCGCTTTGATAAGGCCGGTAATTACGTCCACCGACGGACGCTGCGTGGCCAGAATCAAATGAATACCAGCGGCCCGAGCTTTTTGCGCAATTCGCGCGATCATCTCTTCCGCCTTTTTGCCAACCTGCATCATCATGTCAGCGAATTCATCCACGACCACCACGATGAACGGCATGTGCTCGAGCGTGGGTGGAGCGGCTGTGGGGTCCAGACTTTTTTCAGCCACATAGGTCGGGTCTATCATCGGTGTACCGTTCTTCTCGGCTTCTGCGATTTTCTTATTAAAGCCGGTAATGTTGCGCACTTTAAATTCAGCCATCAGCGCGTACCGGCGTTCCATCTCACCCACACACCAGCGCAACGCGTTCGCAGCTTCGCTCATGTCCGTGACAACAGGCGCCAACAGGTGCGGGATGCCATCGTACACATTCAATTCGAGCATCTTCGGATCGATCAAGATCATCCGAACATCGTTTGGAGTGGCTTTGTACAGCAAACTCACTAACATCGAATTCACGCCCACTGACTTACCAGACCCTGTGGTACCTGCAACCAGCAAGTGCGGCATTTTACCCAAATCAGCGGTCACAACCTGCCCACTGATGTCTTTACCCAGCGCCAGTGTCAGCACCGATTCTTTGCCGGCGTAGTGAGGTGACTGAATGATTTCCGAGAGCACAACAATCTCACGCTTATCATTGGGAATCTCGATGCCGATCGTGGACTTACCCGGTATAACTTCCACCACTCGAACGCTCACAATCGATAACGAGCGCGCAAGATCCTGCGACAAGTTGGTAATGCGGCTGGCTTTGATACCGGGCGCGGGTTGCATTTCAAAGCGCGTTATTACCGGCCCAGGTTGCACGGCTACCACTTCCACTTCAATACGGAATTCTGCAAGCTTCTCTTCGAGTAAGCGCGATAAGTTTTCCAGTTCCGCTTCGGTAAAACCCTCGCTCTGCGGCTTGGGCGCATCGAGCAATGACAACGGCGGTAACACTGAACCGGGCTGCTGCTTGGGCAATGGGGTTCTAAGCGGCTCAATGGTGGGCGCTCGCTGCTTGATCGCGATCTTTTTATGAGCTGCCTCACCATTGAGCTCGGCAAGCGCGGCACGAGCAGCGGCGGCCCCTGCTATCCCTGATGCCTCATTGGCCACGGTGGATACCTTTGCTGCTGCGCTGGGCGCCGGCGCGCTTGCAGGGACGCTGTCAGCAGCTGTAGCTGTAGCTGCGGCCGGTATACCATTGGAGTGCGACAGAGCGGCTGCTGCCTGAGCCGCTGCGTCGGCGGCGGCTTGAGCGGCCGCTGCGTGAGCTTGCGCGGCGGCGAGGTTGTCGTTCGCCGTCGCAGTCGCGCTGCGGTTGACTGGGTTTGCCGAGGGGTCTGCCCACTTGTCAGCCGCGACGCGGCTTGACGCTGAGACCGGTACCGCGCCGGCCAGCCCATGAGCGCTCTCTCGCTGGGTGCATTGTTCTTCAATCTCGGCTTTGGTGCGTTTGGCCAAATCCAACACATCATTGCCGTCACCCAAACCATCGAGTAACGCATCACGTGGCTTGGTTCGTTTACCGGCACCGACGGGGAGCCAGCGACTGAGCTTTACCAAAACCTTATCAACGGGGCTTCGAATAGCTTCTGCGGAGACCTGTAAATGCCGGTGGTGGTGCGAATCTGGACTGACGTCGAGATCACCGTCCGGCCAATCCTGCATCGAATCCAGTTCGTGTTCGAGTGCGTCGTAATCTCGGTTGGCCAAACTATCGCGTCCTGCGATGCGAGACTTTCGATTCGCCAACGCAGCGGCCAGAGGGTTCTTCGGTGGTGCATCTACGAGGTGGTAATCGAGCGCAGCGGACGATGATGAGGCAATTTCTGAGGCTTCTGCGTGCAAACGTTCTTGCCTGGCTCGCCGAGCTTGCTGGATTTTCGCACGTTCGACGCGCTTGTCCCCCACGTTGGAAAAAGCCTCGGCAACTCGATCAAAACAGCTGATGATACCGGCGCCAACCCACTCGATGACGCGCAACCAGGACGTACCAAAGGCGAGCGTCAACGACGTGAAGAACAGAAACACCAGAAAAATTGTGGTGCCAAATGGGCTCAAAAAACTGATTAAACGCCACGCGGTGGATGAGCCCAATATGCCGCCACCAAAGCTACCATGTGGCAGCGAGCCTTGAGGAACCGCAAAATGCAAATCGGCCAAGCCACTGGCACTGACTAACATGGTGACGATGCCAATAATGCGCAAAAACGCAAACGGGCGATAGCCGGAAGGCAATGTCTTGGCGCGTGGATCGCGAAACAGCAGGTACCCAGCCCCGAAGGCAAGAAACGGAATCAAATATGCCATGTATCCAAACAGGAAGTATGCCGAGTCGGCGAACATCGCCCCGGCCCTGCCCATACTGTTACTCACATCGCCACCCGCCCCGGTGTGAGTCCAGCCCGGATCGGCTTGATGAAAACTCACCAGAGCCAACAGCGCCACAAGGCCGAGGAAAAAACACAACAGGCCAGACGCCTCTCGAAGCCGGCGCGACATTTGAGTGATGGCCGCCTGCTGCTTGAGCAAATCCTGTGCACGTAGACGCGAATCGTTGGCAGCTCCAGTGGATCCGCTACGCGACGAACCGGCGCGTGAACCGGCCGAGGCTGTGCTGCGGGCACTGCCTTTTGCGCTCGCGCCCCGAGCCGAGGCGTTCTTTTTTGACGCGGTCTTTTTGCGCTTTGGCGCAGTCGTGCGTTTCTTGGTTGCTTGAGCCAATACAGGTCCTGAAAATCGGGGCTTCGTCGACGCGCGGCGCATCATCGCGTCGGCTAAAAGAAAGTGTAGCAGAGGGCCAAGGACCCGCTGGAAAAGCACTTTGAACCGCGGCGTTGCCGTAAACTAAAAACTCCTGTTTCTAAGCCAAGCTACCGCACTAGACATCATGACCGATACTCGCCATTGCCGACTACTCATTTTGGGTTCTGGACCCGCCGGATATACAGCTGCGGTCTACGCCGCTCGAGCAGCCTTGGACCCGGTGCTGGTCACGGGTATAGAAGTGGGCGGGCAGTTAACCACCACCACAGACGTCGATAATTGGCCCGCTGACGCTCTGGGTGTGCAGGGGCCGGAACTGATGGAACGTTTCAAGGCTCATGCGGAACGTTTCGAAACCGCTATTATTAACGACCACATTACAAGCGTTGATTTCAATGCCAAACCCTTAAAATTGTCCGGCGACAATGGCAGCTACACCGCCGATTCCGTGATCATCGCTACCGGCGCCAGCGCGCGCTATCTGGGACTGCCCTCAGAGGAAGCCTACAAAGGCCGCGGCGTCTCCGCATGCGCCACCTGTGACGGTTTTTTCTACAAAGGACGCACAGTGGCGGTGATTGGCGGCGGCAATACCGCCGTCGAAGAGGCGCTGTATTTATCGAACATTTGCGACGAGGTTATTTTGGTGCATCGCCGCGACGAATTACGGGCGGAGAAAATTCTCCAAGCCAAATTGTTCGACAAAGAGAAAAACGGCAACGTCACCCTTGTCTGGGATCACAATCTGGTCGAAGTGCTTGGCGATGACGCAGGCGTGACCGGCATAACGATTCAGAGCACGAAAGACGACACCACCCAGCACGTGGATGTGTACGGTGTCTTCATTGCCATTGGACACAAGCCCAACACCGATTTGTTTGTCGAACAACTGAACATGGCGGGCGGCTACCTTGTCGTTAACGGCGGATCTGATGGTAATGCCACTGCGACATCAGTAAACGGGGTCTTCGCCGCAGGAGACGTC
>CALFBL010000109.1 GCA_937951695.1 uncultured Granulosicoccaceae bacterium
AAACATCGCACTAAATAGGGTGTGCCAGTCGGGTCGTCCGTCGATGGTGCACATTTGCAAATTGCTGCTAAACTCGGCGCCAGTTATATCCGCAGGGATCAGCCCAAACGCGCAAATCGATCCAGATAACCTGGGCTCTTGCCCCACCCCTTGCAATAAAAACCATGCAATAACGTTCAGCGCTATCAAGGCGTAGGTTACGTAGGGCACTTGAATCTGCGGATTTTCATCACGAATTGGAAAAATCATGGTGATTTATGTGCTCTCATGGCCCAATTCAAACGCATCAATAGTATCAAGTGAAACCGACAGCCGATACAACGAAGACAACGTCGTCACACTCGGCACTAGCGATACCGACATATTAATCAGTTCCGCAGGTACCGTAATCGCTGCCTGCAAAGCGGTTTCCAGCGGCACATCCGATTGTTCGACCAAGGTTTTAATGGCGTGAGTCAGTTGCAGGTCCGCACCGGCCAGAGTGCCATCATCAAGGGTCAGGCGACCCTCGCTGCGACTGATTCGCCGATCGTTTAATAAAAACTCAGATTGATCTGTACCCGCTACCGCCATCGCATCCGAGACCAAAAATAATTTTTGGACGCGAGTGTTCGTGTTAAATGCCAGACGCATAGACTCTGGGTGCACGTGATGGCCGTCAGCGATCAAGCCCGCGTACACCTCGGTTGAATTCAGAGTTGCACCCACCAGCCCAGGCTCCCGGCTGTTAAATTGGCTCATCGCGTTGAACAGATGTGTTACGCAACGTGCGCCTGCATCGATGTACTCTCGACACAAATCAAAACCCGCATCGGTGTGGCCAAGAGATACCAGAACCCCAGCTTGAGCCAAAATAGAAACATCGTCGGTGGACACATTTTCCGGAGCAACAGTTACTTTCAGTAACGGCAATTGCTGCTTTGCATTGAGCAATTGATGCAGGTCGTTATCGGTCATGGGCCGTATAAATTTTGCATCGTGAGCGCCTTTTTTGGCAAAACTCAAATGCGGACCTTCCAAGTGCAGCCCGGCAATTCCAGGTACTGCTGCAGCTACTGCAGCGATCGTTGCATCAATCGCCGATTGGGTGATCGCTGGGCTGTCGCTGATTAACGTCGGAAGAATAGAGGCAGCACCCAAACGCCGGTGAGCCACTGCGATTTTGGTCAAGCCATCCACTGAGGGATCTTCATTAAACAATATCCCACCGCCACCGTTGACCTGTAAGTCAACGTACCCGGGGATCAGAATGTCGCCGTAAAGGTCCACAGTATGCTCAAACTCATTGAGTTCGAAGTCTTTAATACAGCCGTGGAAATAGCCATCTTTAAAATGAGCCGCTGTATTCCAATGCAGCATGGACCCATCAAAAACAGGACCACCGTGGACAATCATTGACCGGTAACTCATAGTAATTCGTGCGCCAACTGGATGGCACCATCGAGTGGTGTGCCCATTGGCTCAACCACAGCGTTTTTAATATCTGCAGGTAAGAACGCTTTGCAGTGTGGAGCGATACCACCGCTTAAACAAACCGGCAGAACGCTCGACCAGTTTAATTGATCAAGACAGTGAACGATATAATCGGCGGCCTCCTGCATCACCATAAACGCCAGAGAATCCTGTCGAGTGGCAAAATCGGTCACCATCGGAGCCAACTCGCTGAGCTCCGCTGGCGTGGCTTGGCCAGCAAACATAACGATGCCATCCGCGCCACCACATCGCACAAGCAGTGCGCTTGCCAGCGGAGACAGCGGTAGAAACCCATCCTGCTGCTGTAACACTAACGACAAGGCCCGTCGCGCAACCCAATAGGCCGAAGCTTCATCACCTAGGATCGCACCCCACCCCCCCGCATACCGATGGTGGTTGTTTCTCTGCGCAGCGATGAAGGATCCGGTCCCACAGTGCACAATAAACCCATCTTGCTTTCCCAAGGCGCCACGCACCGCTGCTAGCCGATCTTCGCAGTAATGCGCCTTGGACAGCGGCAACGCTTCCCTCATTCTCTGGATGGTCTCATCACTCTTGATTCCGGCAAGGCCAACAAACGCCGGGCAG
This sequence comes from uncultured Granulosicoccaceae bacterium, assembly GCA_937951695.1. GTDB lineage: Bacteria > Pseudomonadota > Gammaproteobacteria > Granulosicoccales > Granulosicoccaceae > Granulosicoccus. Next base: position 2,062 of record CALFBL010000109.1, read on the forward strand.
TCGAACAACTCTTCCAGCAGGGCGCCCGATTCCGAGGCCAGCGCTCGCAAACCGGCCTCAATACACTCGATTGTGGCCTCAAAGTCAGTGCTGGCGTTTGCCGGCCCGCCTTCCACCACCGTACGGGTATTGCTATCGTCGATAGCGAAACGGCACCGCGTTCCTCCGCCGTCGATAGCGACGACTCGCTTGTGGGGGGTGTTGTCTGACAAGGGGCGGCTCTCGGCTCCGTGCACTGTACGAATGGTCAAGACCATACTGCATTGTCCGTCACTCCGGGGCGTTCCAGCCTCCAGTAGATCGAAAAAACTATAGACAAACGATTTGGAAACGGTAAGCTGAACGAACAGTCAATCAGACCTGTAGACACTGAGATGCGTTACCAGAAAACGACGATACGACATTTCAGAACACTCACGAGAAAAATACAAGAGGGCTTACAGCTATGAAAATACACACTCGACAATGGATTCTGGCCGGCCTGGCCATAACGGTGTCGCAGGTCGCTTCAGCGCAGACGACCCTAACCATCGAAAGCTGGCGCAACGACGACATAGGCCTGTGGCAAGAAAAGATCATCCCAGCGTTTGAATCTGAGCATCCCGACATAAAAGTCAATTTTGCGCCGATGGCTCCCACCGAATACAATGCTGCACTAAATTCAAAACTGGACGCTGGTAGCGCAGGCGACATCATCACCTGCCGCCCTTTCGATGCCTCCCTCGCCCTGTACGAAGCAGGCTATCTGAGTGACTTGTCAGACATGGATGCCATGGACGGCTTTTCCGACGTCGCTAAATCCGCCTGGCAAACCGATGATGGTTCAGTTACCTTCTGCGTGCCCATGGCTTCTGTCATACACGGGTTTATCTACAACAAGGATGCGTTTGAAGAGGTGGGTGTGGAAGTGCCCACTACGGAAGAAGAATTCTTTGCAGCCTTGCAGAAATTTAAAGAAAACGGCAACTACATCCCCATGGCGATGGGCACAAATGACCAGTGGGAAGCTGCCACCATGGGTTACAACAACATCGGCCCCAATTACTGGAAAGGTGAAACAGGTCGTCGCGCGTTAATCGATGGCAAACAGAAGCTAACCGATGAGGTTTGGGTCGCCCCCTACGCCACATTGGCGAAATGGGAACCGTATCTTGGTGACGGGTATGAGGCTCAAACCTATCCAGACAGTCAAAATCTGTTCACGCTGGGCAGAGCGGCAATATATCCCGCCGGTTCATGGGAAATTTCAGGCTTTAATGAACTGGCAGATTTTGAAATGGGTGCATTCAAACCACCGGTCCGGCAAGCAGGCGACACTTGCTTCATCTCTGATCACACCGACATCGGGATCGGTATGAACGCAGCGTCTGAAAACCCTGAAGCGGCAAAAACCTTTCTGGCGTGGGTAGGCTCACCTGAGTTCGCATCAATTTTCGGCAATGCACTTCCCGGGTTTTTCCCACTGTCCGATACGCCGGTGGAACTAGAAGATCCGCTGGCAAAGGAAATCGTCGGTTGGCGCGAGCAATGTGAGTCAACGATTCGCTCCACCTATCAAATTTTATCTCGCGGTACACCAAACCTTGAAAATGAAACCTGGGGAGCTTCGGTTGCAGCCATCAAAGGCACTGAGACCCCTGAAGAGTTAGGGGCTAAGTTACAGGAAGGCCTCAATAGCTGGTATACACCGGAGAACTAAATTCACGGTATCAGGTGACACGACTCGGGTGATGGCTAATCACCCGAGTTGTATCAGGAGTTCTCTTTGCACCGTACAAAGTTTCGCTGGCACATCGTTATTTTTCTAACCCCCGCTGCGCTGGTTTACACAGCCGTGATGATTTTTCCGCTGTTCAACACGTTGCGGCTGTCGTTCTACAACGAAGTGGGCCAGGAACGATTGTTTGTTGGCCTTGAGAATTTTCGCACCCTGTTTCTCGACCCCATCTGGTCGACACAATTCTGGAACGCTCTGGCCAACAATTTCAGGTTTTTTATCATTCACATGCTGGTACAGAACCCAATCGGAGTTCTTCTCGCGGCAATCTTAAGTCACCCAAGGCTGCGATGTGCGGCGTTGTACCGCTCAGCGATATTCATACCGACTATTCTCAGCTTTGTTATTGTCGGATTTGCCTGGAAACTCATCCTGTCGCCACTGTGGGGTATCGCCCCCAATATGTTGGACGCCATTGGACTAAAAAGCCTGTTTGAACCATGGTTAGGTAAAGAGGCCTATGCCCTCACCACTCTTGCACTGATATCGGTTTGGCAGTTTGTTGGCATTCCCATGATGCTGATCTATGCCGCGCTTCTGACGATACCAGAGGAGATTCTCGAGGCTGCTGAAATCGATGGCATAACCGGCTCATCGGCTTTCTGGAAAATCAGGCTACCACTCATTCTGCCCGCCTTAGGCATCATTTCAATATTAACGTTTGTCGGTAACTTTAACGCCTTTGATCTAATTTATGTCACCCAAGGCGCGTTAGCAGGTCCGGATTTCTCCACTGACATTCTCGGCACCTTCCTGTATCGAACCTTCTTTGGATTCCAGTTGCAACTGGGAGATACTTACATGGGCTCTGCCATTGCCGGCGCCATGTTCGCCATCATATTGCTTGGTGTGTGTGTGTATTTGTTCGGTATCCAATCCCGCATGCGTCGGTACCAACTGTGAACAACAAGTGTCTATACCTGAATCGGCTGGAGAACCTTTTAAGAATGACCCATGAGTAAAGCACGCACCAATCTACCCATCAGCCTGGCAATGCACACGGTTCTGATCGTCTACACCCTGATTGCCTTATTCCCTGTGCTCGTGATTCTGCTCAACAGTTTTAAATCCCGCAAAGCGATTTTTCGCACGCCACTTGAACTGCCTAACAGTGAAACCTTCTCCACTGTGGGCTATGACACGGTGCTGTCGCAAGGGAACTTTTTTTTGTATTTCCAGAATTCCATGGTCGTTACCATTGCGAGCTTATTCACTATCCTGTTGTTTGGCAGCATGGCTGCTTATGCGCTGTCAGAGTATCGCTTTCGTGGCAACACACTCATGGGTTTATACCTTGCTCTGGGCATCATGATCCCAATTCGTATCGGCACTGTCGCCATACTGGAAATGATGGTGGCCACCGGTTTAGTGAATACCCTGTACGCCTTAATTCTCGTGTATGTGGCGCAAGGCTTACCTTTAGCGATTTTTATATTGACAGAATTCATGCGACAAGTAAGTCAGGATCTGAAAAATGCTGGGCGAGTCGATGGGTTGAACGAATACCAAATATTCTTTCGTCTCGTGTTGCCACTAGTGCGACCAGCATTGGCGACCGTTGCGGTGTTCAATATGATTCCAATCTGGAATGATCTCTGGTTCCCGTTGATACTGGCCCCGGGCGAAGAAGTGAAAACACTCACCCTCGGTTCTCAGGTGTTTATCGGCCAATACGTCACTAATTGGAACGCAGTGCTGTCTGCTTTATCAATGGCAGTCATTCCTGTACTGATTCTTTACACCATTTTTTCACGACAGTTGATTCGAGGCTTAACCTCAGGAGCGGTCAAATAATGCGGGTGCTCGTTGCAGGCTTGGGCAATATGGGGTTAAGCCATGCATTGGCGCATCACAACCTTGGCTCCGACATTGTCGCATTGGTCAATCGATCCGATGTGCAACTCCCCACTGAGCTTAAACACTACCCTAGGTACAAATCCTTCGAAGAGGGCTTGTCAAAGAAGCCCGACTTAGTGGTCATTGCTACCTACTCTGACAGCCATGCCGACTACGCCTGCCAGGCACTGGCTACTGGCGCTCATGTGTTTGTTGAAAAACCACTGGCGGTTACCGTAGAGGATGCCAAGCGAATCGTCGTTGCTGCAAAGCAGGCCAACCGAAAACTCTACGTCGGCTACATTCTGCGGCACAATCCCGCTTGGCAACGATTTATCACCGAAGCCCGATCACTTGGCGGCCCCTATGTGTTTCGTATGAACCTCAATCAGCAATCCAGCGGTGCTGAATGGGAAACCCATAAGACCTTGATGAAAACCACCTCTCCGATCGTCGACTGTGGGGTGCACTATGTGGATGTGATGTGTCAGGTCACCGATGCCGCACCGGTCAAAGTCAGTGGTATGGGGCTACGACTCAGTAACGAAATCGATGTAGATATGTACAACTACGGACAGTTCCAAGTGGTGTTCGCTGACGGCTCTGTGGGTTGGTATGAAGCAGGTTGGGGGCCCATGATGTCAGAGAGCGCTTTCTTCGTTAAAGACATTGTTTCGCCAAACGGCTCAGTGTCAATCACCGAAGGCAACAGCGGCCCATCCTCTGACGTTGAAGGTCACACGAAAGTGGGCAAACTACTGGTGCACACACTCGATAAGGACACCACCATCGTATTGCCTGACGAACCGAGTCATAACGCACTGTGTGAAGCTGAGCAAGCGTACATGCTCAAAGCCATCGAGGAGAATATCGATCTCAGCGGCCACATGACCGATGCCGTGCAATCACTCGCTATCTGCCTAACTGCTGATGAGAGCATTCGAACTGGCAAATCCATATCGCTGGAGGGATATTCGGCATGACAGCACTTAATCTTTCGGGAATAAATAAGTTCTACGGTCGCACGCATGTTCTGAAAGATATCAGCCTCGAAGTAGATGAGGGGGAGTTTGTAGTCTTTGTCGGCCCTTCTGGTTGTGGCAAATCGACCCTACTCCGTCTTATCGCTGGATTGGAAGACACCACTTCAGGCGATATATTCATTGCTGAACAGAACATGAATACCACCCCGCCTGCGAAACGCGGAATTGCCATGGTGTTTCAAAGCTATGCGCTGTATCCGCACCTAAATGTACGCCGCAATATGACCTTAGCTCTTAAACAGGAAAAACAATCAAAGCGAGTCATAGAACAGCGGGTATTAAAAGCCAGCAAAATGCTAGACCTTGAATCCTATCTAGAACACTACCCTTCTGAATTATCCGGGGGACAACGCCAGCGTGTGGCCATCGGTCGAGCGATTGTTCGAGAACCCAAATTATTTCTTTTTGATGAGCCACTGTCCAACCTGGATGCAGCTCTTAGAGCAAATACAAGGGTTGAGATAGCTCGCTTGCATAAAGCACTGGCCGCTTCGATGATCTACGTTACCCACGACCAGACAGAAGCGATGACTTTAGCGGACAAAATTGTAGTGATGAACGAAGGCCGGGTCGAGCAAATCGGCGGGCCAATGGAGCTGTACAACAACCCTGCGAACCAGTTCGTGGCAGGGTTCATCGGTGCACCTTCGATGAATTTTTTCCCCGGTCACGCTATTCACGAAAAAGACACTCGCACAATTGGAATTCGTCCAGAGGATTTGTACGTGACTGATCACGGCCGACTGTCCATTCGCATACAACACATCGAGCGACTCGGTGGCGACACCAACATTATTGGAACCTGTGAAAATCAGAGTGTCACAATGCGTTTGTTTGGTCAGCATTCATTTTGCGTTGGAACTGATGTGGCTATCGATTTTGACGACGCCAAAGCGTTTTACTTTACACCGTCGGGGGAGCGGGCTTGAACAATTCGTTTTCGATCACAGCAAATCTACCAACCGATATTGCCCCCACGGGTCCAGAAGATACCGCCCTACTGGTAACTGATGTTCGCGCATTGACACAGTGATTGGACATATTGAAAAAGGCGTTCCCAGCCAACACCCGACATGCCATAGCGAATAAAACCCATCCGCACTACGCGAACAAATCTCGGTATCGATACAGGTGCGTTTGAAATGTAGGTAGCACAGATGAAAGTTAATTCGGAGTTTCCCTTACTTTTATTTGAGAGCGCCTGCATAGGTTGTAGCATCAGAATTCCCGCAACTCAGCGACCCGCCGACCCGCGTACGCACTCGCCCCCCCTGTTCGAATACAACGGCGAACAATGCTGATCGGAGCAATACCACTGCAACGGGTCTGTCATTCGTACCAGCTCAGACCCGTTGCGCGAAATTCTTCACCACAGTTATGCACACGGTTCCTAGCTCGGGTCTGTGGAAGCGTTTTGATGTTGCCTTACAAAATCGGCTTATCGTCTGAATGCAGAATTCTCTCCGCCGAGCCATCTAGATCATCATACTGTTTTGATTTCAGTGACCAGAAAAAAGCACCTAGAGCCAACAAACCCATCAATAACGATAATGGTAACAAGAAAAGAAAGTCGCTCATCACTTGGCTCCGTGTAAGTTAGCTACTGTGGTGAATTGGCTGATTTGCTTTTTTGATGTGGGCTTGGAAGAATTATCAAATAGACTTAATCGCAAAGAATTTCCCACTACTAATATTGAGGATAGAGACATGGCAATTGCTGCAATTAATGGTGAGACCCATCCCGCGAACGCTAGGGGCATCGCAACCAAATTATAGACAACAGCAATCGCAATATTTTGTGTAACGATACGTTTGGCTTGAGCAGCAAGTCGCCAAGTTGTGTAAATCCCACCAAGTTTGCTATGCAACAGCACAAAATCAGAGCTACTTGCACCGATATCCCCCGCATCACCCATCGCAAATGATACATTTGCTGCCGTTAGTGCAACCGTATCATTAATGCCATCACCAACCATCAACACAGAGCGGCCGCTCTGTTTAAGATGCTCAACATAATTGGATTTATCAGAGGGACTTGCATGAGATACGATCTCGCCAATGCTTAGCAAATCAGCAATATTCGCGACGCTAGCATGTTGATCGCCACTCGCAACGCAGAGTCGAACTTGAGCGTCAGCAAATTTTTGGATAGTTGACAAGGCATCGCTGCGCAAGCATTCATTGAAATCAAACTGCGTCAATAGCCTACCGTTTGCCGAAAAAAAAGAACGAGACTGAGGCGTATCGATTCCCGTTGAGTCGGATAACTTTTCAATCGCCCATGAGGGTTTACCCAAGCGGTACAATACGCCCTCGTGTACAGCCTGTATTCCTTTTCCAGCTATTTCTTTACAGTCTTTCATACCACTTTTAATGTCATCAACTAAGCAAGTCGCAGCAATCGCACGAGCAAACGGATGGCTTGATGATTTGCTTAATTCGCACAATATCAAAGCGTGTTTATCAGATAGTTGATATTCAGAAGCTAGCTTTGCTGATTTCTCTGTGAGAGTACCCGTCTTATCGAGGACCACTGTGTCGATTGTTGCCAGCCGCTCCAGTGCCGCTCCATTTTTCATCACAACCCCTTGCCGAAATAGGATGCCGCCAGCAAGCACATGAACCATCGGAACTGCTAGTCCCAAAGCACACGGACAGGTTATTATGAGCACCGCAATCGCAATACTGATCGACGTGTGTGCATCGGCGCCTGCTGCGTACCACGACAATCCAGCCATCAGTGCAGCAAGATGCACAACCGGTGCATACCATCTTGCTACTTGTTCTGACAGCGATTCATACCGACCTTTTTGAGCCGTGGCAGTCTCTACCAGCCGCTGCGTTCGGTTCAAAAACGAGTTCTGCTGACATCGAATGACGCTCACAATAACCGGTTCACCCAGATTCATCACCCCAGCACTTAGCTCATCACCAACTTTATGGTCTTTGGGCTGTGATTCACCGTCTACAATCGAGGTGTCGAATTCAGATTCACCTCGAACGATGACGGCATCCAGTGCTAAGCGCGTATGGGCGGAAACCAATAAGAATTCGCCCTCTTCAATCGTTTGACATGGTACCGGATGAGGTTTAGAAAATTCGCCATTAACAGCGATCTCTAACTTCATCGCTGTGCGTGGCATTATCTGCGCGAGCGTATTTAGGCTCGATTCGGCTTTACGCCGCATACTGTGATCTAGCGTTCGTCCAATCAGCAGAAAAAATATCAACATGGTGGTTGCTTCGAAATACACATCAGCCCCACCTCGCCAAGTGTCGTGCAACCCCATCAGCAACGTCAGCACAATGCCAACACTGATCGGGACATCCATATTCGTCGTGCGGTGTCTCAGCGCAGTCCAAGCTGATTCGAAAAATAATGAACCAGAGTAGGCAACGGCTGCTACGGCCAACACTGCCGAAAGAACATGGAAAACGTATCGAGTGGCCTCATCAGCGCCTGCCCAAACCGCAACAGATAACATCATGATGTTACCGGCTGCAAATCCTGCGACGGCGGTGGCGCGTAAGTAACGCTTAGCCATGGCCTCACTATCAGTAGACGTTTCACACACGATCGATGCGGCAAACCCGACGCTTTTCATTGCGTCCAGCACCGCTTGCAAACCTTCATGGGGATGCCAATCGACAAGCACCGTTTTTAATGTCAGGTTAGCGCGGGCAGATGCTACGGCATCTGTGGATTCCAACGCGCGTTCAATCTTTGCCACACAAGCGCCACAACGTAAATCTGGAACAGACAAAGTCGTGCGTTTAAGACCTGATGGTAGGGTTTCACTTAGTATTAACCACTCATCAAGTCTTTTACCTTGAATTTCAGCATTTTGTGTAGCTATTGACATAGGCTACTCAGTAATAGCAGGGCTAAAAATGGGCGTATCCGGATGACCACGTACCGCTCTATAAACGTGCCATGTCGCATGACCTAACACTGGGAAAACGACTATCAAGGCTAACAGGCCCGTTAGCACACACACTATAAACAGAGCAAACACGATGGTTCCCCACGCAAGCATAACCGGTAAGTTATTCCACGATAACGCTATACTGGATCCCATTGCTGTAAACGCATCCGTTTTCTCGGCGAGCAGCATCGGAATCGAAAATGTACTTATGCCAAACGCAAATCCAGCGAATAGACCGCCAAATAATGTGCCCGATACGAGTAACCCCCATCCCCTAGGATCGGTTATCAGTAAAGCAACGACGCCATCGATACCAGGAAATCCGTGTATACCAAAAAACAAGGCATACATAAGTACACCAGCGCGAAGCCACAACAGAATCCAAAGTGTCAATATTAAGCCAACAAAAGCGATCTGACCTCTGGAACGAGCTTTAGCAAACAACATACGGCCAATACCCGTGGTTTCTCCGTTCTCAATATTCCGACTTTTCTCGTATAAGCCAACGGCCAGGGCTGGGCCGAACACCAAGAACGCGCCAAGCAATGGAAATAAGATGTAATCAAAATCTGAAGCAAAAATACCGGCAATTAGTAGCCAAGAGATTGCGAATACGATAGCACCATACAGTAAGCTTGCCTCCATATTGACTGACTTGAAATCATCCCAACCTTTGCGTAGCCAATTTTTGGCTGTATTGGTTGGTAAACCACGGTTTAGCACTATGCCGTTGTGTATAGGGGGTACTGGTTTAGCTATTGACATAGACTTCTCTCTGAGTTCACTCTGGATAATTAAACAATCAGCGCCCTTTACATACAGGCCATTAGCAGGATGACTTCGCAGCTGAATATCCTGACTGTGATAGATCACCTGCTTTAGCGTGCGGCACACAAAGCGGTTGCGATTCAAAGGCAACTTCCAGCAAGTTTGCGTAGGCCATGATCAAAAAAACGACAAACGCTATAATGCCTAGCCAGACTACAATAATAAAACGACGTCGTTTTTTATCAGGACCAATCCTAACCGGTTCAACGCCGAACTGGCTGGAAGGGATATCGGGCAAACTATCCATCAAGAATTATCCGTTTTCGTACGATCATCACTGTGGTGTATTTCTGCATCCTCCGACAGCGTTGGTACATAGAGGGATAATATTTTTAATAAGTTGTCGTCCAACCTGTCTTCCCAGTACGGCATCTGTCCCGCGCGTCCGGCAACGATGGTTTCAATCAAAGTCTTAAGCGGGTATCCGTAAATCCAGTGTGTATCAGTTAGGTTTGGTGCACCAAACAATGGGTTGCCTTGCCCATTCGAACCATGGCACGCAACGCACTGAGCCTGATAAACGCTTTTCCCATTGTTGACTTGTAATAGCTCAGAAACATTGCTGCCGTTGCCGATGAGCGGATTAGAAAGTGATTGAACGTAAAGAGCCACATCGTGAATGCTTTCCGAATCTAACAATCCCGAATTGCCAAACGCTGGCATCTGAGCAATACGTGCTTGAGAATGTCCTGAATTAATTCCGTGTTGCAGTGTCTTGTAGATACTTTCGGGTTCATTACCCCACAACCACGCATCATCATTCAATGATGGATAATTTGTTGCACCCTGTCCCAAGTCACCGTGGCAGCCCGCACAGTTATCTTCAAACAGCGCCGGGCCTGCTCGTCGAACCAATGTCATCACTTCGGCATTATCAGCCAATTCTGATAGCGACGTATTCGTTATCTGGTCTCGCCACATTGCCGTATTTTGTTCGGCCTCTATACGCTGTTGCTTGACAACTTTTTTTTGGTCAAATCCAAGTAAACCTTGAGTATGAGATTCCATACCTGGCCATGCAGGCATTAAGACCCAATAGGCTACCGAAAACAGAAAGGCAATTGCAAAACATATGTACCACAATCGCGGAACACGACTATTGAGCTCGGTGATTCCGTTCCAGCTATGGCCTGTTGTCATATGACCAGTGTATCGATCACGCTCTTCTACGGACATGGCTTGTCTTCGTCCATCAGTATGCTCTTTGCCGCTTGATCAAAAGACTTTTTGTTTCGCGGCAGACAGGCATAGATAATTACCGCTACAAAAACACAAAAAAAATACACCACGCCCATAGACTTACTCAACAGAACCATCGCGGCATGTTCAATCATGATCCGCCCTCCACATTACTGTCATCAGAATTCGCAGCGTCGGTTAATCTACCCAATATTTGTAAGTAGGCCACTAGCGCATCCATTTCAGTTACTTTGTCTGGGTTGGTATCAAATACCCTAACTGTCGTCGCCTTACCATAGCGCTCTAACAGAGCTGCGGTGTCTAGTGAATCGGGTGAGGCTTGTGCAAGCGCATCGTTGCTGGCATTAGCAATCATTTCCTGAGAATAAGGAACCCCTACACTCGCATTTGCCCGCAAGTGACCACTCAGGTCACCGGTATCCAATTCGTTGGTGTTCAACCACGGGTAAGCGGGCATTATTGACGATTTTACGACTTCACGTGGATTCGTTAAGTGCTGGGTTTGCCACTGATCGGAGTATTTATTGCCGACTCGGGCAAGATCTGGACCTGTGCGCTTCGACCCCCACAACATAGGATGGTCGTATTTCGACTCAACAGCCAAAGAGAAAGGACCATAACGATCGACCTCATCCCGTAGAGTTCTAATCATTTGTGAGTGGCAAGCGTAACAACCCTCACGCATATAAATGTGCCTTCCGGCTAATTCAAGTGGAGTGTACACACGCATATCAGGTGCTGTTTCTACCGTATTATCGATGGTGAACAACGGTGCTATTTCAATAATTCCACCAACACCTGAAACCAGTACTATCGCAAGCACTAACGCAATGGAATTTTTCTCTACCTTGGAATGTAAACCGAATATCACTGTGTGGCTCCCGTGGATGTTTCTAACTTGGAAGCCACCACACCTTCGTCAGGACTTTTGAACTCGATATCAGACTCTTTGGTGCCAAAACGAATAGTCATATAAACATTGTATACCGCTATCAATATTCCAAAGACATACATCAACCCTCCTATACCTCTGGCAAAATAATAAGGGTGCATTGCTTCCACAGAATCTTGAAACGAATACGCAAGCAGGCCATCTTCTGTATATGTTCGCCACATTAATCCTTGCACAATACCCGCATTCCAAAGACTGACCAAGTAAATAATTATTCCGGTCAACGCAAACCAGAAATGTAACTCAACAAGGAACTTCGAATACATTTGAGAACGCTTCCATAGCCAAGGCACCAAGCAGTAGAAAGTCCCAAAAGTAATAAATGCCACCCATCCCAATGCGCCTGAATGTACATGACCTATCGTCCAGTCGGTGTAATGCGACAGGGAGTTGACCGGGCGTATGGCCATAAACGAACCCTCGAAGGTAGACAGCCCATAAAACACGGCCGCCACCATCATAAAACGCAATGTTGCGTCGTCACGCACTTTGTGCCAAGCGCCGTTTAGGGTAAGAAGCGCATTTCCTGCAGAACCCCAGGACGGCACGATAAGCATGATTGAGAACGTGACACCCAGTGTTTGAACCCATTGCGGTAGCGCTGTGTAATGCAAATGATGCGGCCCCGCCCACATATAGATGAAAGTAATTCCCCAGAAGCTGATGATGGACATACGATACGAAAAGATCGGCCGTTCCGCCCGTTTGGGCAGGAAGTAGTACATCATGCCGAGAAAGCCTGCTGTTAGGAAAAAAGCGACAGCATTATGACCATACCACCACTGGGTCATGGCATCTTGCACACCGGAAAACAAGGAATAGCTCTTAGCAGATGAAAAAGACACTGGAACCGCTAAGTTGTTAACGATGTGTAGCACCGCGACAACAAGTATGAATGCGAGGTAATACCAATTTGCTACATATATATGAGGCTCCCTTCGACGAGCCAATGTGCGCAGATAAAGCACCAAATACGTTGCCCAGACGATTACAAGCCAGATATCGGCGTACCATTCTGGCTCAGCATATTCTTTTGATTGGGTGATGCCAATTAGGTAACCACTGGCAGCAAGCACACAGAATAGATTAAAACCAATAAGTACAAACCAGGGGCTGAGCTGATCTGGCAGCCGTGCGCGGCATGTGCGCTGCATAACATGGAATGAAGTTGCTATTAAGGCGTTACCACCAAAGCCAAATATTACACCCGAGGTATGCACGGGACGAAGCCGGCCATAGCTCGCCCAAGCAGCGTCGAAGGTAAAGTCTGGGTAGGCCATCATCCACGCGATCCAATCGCCGACCGACATTCCAACTACACCCCAAAATAACGACAGCACTATGCCTGCCTTAGTTGGGTCATCGTAGTACTCACGAAGTCGCGCCTCAGGAGGTATAGGCAGCCTAATGGCTCGGCATAACAAAAATGCAATAAGGCTTGCAAACATCAAAATGACCCAGCCATGGATTGCGATCAAATCATCTCTGCCAACAAGTGCAAAAAAAGCACCGACCATTGCTACCAATACGGTGATTGCTATCGCCAAGCGACGCTCTAGTAAAGTCAATTGACCAATCATTTCATAAAGCCCGCTCTTTGCGCATTGATAATACTAAATTCTGTATACCATATAAAAAATCCACTGTAGAGTTCATAATCAAGAAAATTTTCATAACGTCAAAAATTCAGCGACTTGACCTGACAATGCGTTCGCTATGAATGCAGAGATCTCAGGATTGCATCCTCAATTGCCCGATTTTCTGGCATTGACAGGGTTAAGATTCTCTGCAGTCTTAATTAGGCGACCAAGCTCGCTGCAATGGCTTTTTGCGTAGCGTGCCTATCTTTTCGCGTAGCCTGCCTATCTGATTGAACATCGACAACGCCGGACGCTTCGCTGGCGTATTCCGGTCTCGTTCGCGGTAACGCATTTGAAGCTCGCGCGTCAGATCGTGCGCGACAACATTGCTCAATAAAAACAGCTTGTTCGCATCCCAGCGTTGGCCACCGCTAATGGGGGAGGCAAGTGAATTTACATCAGACCTCGGATTTGCGACATTTAATCGCTCAGGTTGGGTTGTTGTGAACAGGTTTGTCGCGCTTTGATCTTGACCACCCACCCTGATGTTACTCACCGATACCATTCCCCCACGGGGTTTGTTTTATCAATTCACCCGCAACCTGAGTTACTTTCCTATGGGTTCCATGCGCTTCAACAATACAGTGCGCACAATTAGGCAATGGGTCGATCCGATACAACTCAGTAAGCGCAATGTTGGTGTAATGCGCTAGCGTTTTTTTCATTATCGCGCCATGACTGACCACCAGAATATTGGCATCGTTGGCTGCATCATTGTGGTTAGTGATTATCGCTTCCAAAGCAGCAACACCGCGGGCCTGTGTTTGCTCCGGTGTCTCTGCTCCATCCACGCTAAACTGGGGCAAAGCCTTATGGTACGCCTCCACCATATCCGGAAAAGCCGCTTCCACATCGCTCCACATTTTGCCTTGCCACACCCCCCAGCACACTTCCCGCAATTCGTCCATGTACGTCACAGGATCAGGACGGGAACCCAGAATAGTCTCAGCAGTCTGGCGAGTTCGAATACTGCTGCTGCAGTACACCGCTTCGAGCGACATTTTGGCAAAGTCCTTACGACGCTCTATCGCCTGAGCTATGCCATGCTCATCAAGCTCAGAATCCAGCTGCCCCTGAATACGTCGCTGGACGTTCCAATGGGTTTGGCCGTGACGTACCATATGTAAACGCATTCGCTGTCTGAACCGGTAAGAGATCCCTCCAGTGTAATTGACAAAACCCACACCTACAATTCCAAGCGGTTTGCGCTCTCTCTCATGCGAAATCCAGCCGTTTCGGCGCGCTCTATCCTAGAAAGGCACGCGGTTTGCAGTGAGTGTAGAAACCTCAGACGGATCGTCCAATGAAACGAGTCCTGCTGACGCCGGTATGGGTTATCCAAATATTCACACAATCCAAGTCCTTCACTAGCAATCCGTTAATCGGTAGCCGACTGGCAAACCGATCGGGTTTGCATGTAGCTCGCATAGTAGTGGCACATCTGATCATGGGCCTCAGAATGAGGATGCTCGCTGGGGGGGTTGCGTCTGAGCTGCGGAAAACCTGGTACCGTGATGGCTTCATGGTGATCGAGAATTTCCTTGAGCCAGAACAGGTAGCGGCCTTGCGACAAGAGGCTGAGAACGCCGACACTGAGGTGCGCGAATGTATTCAGGGAGACACTCTGACGCACCGCATACAGCTGGATAAAGCCACCTTGAGGGGCCTGCCCTGCTTCAACGCTGTGCTCAACGAGCCTCGATTGCAGAGCCTGCTCAAGTTCGCCGCCGGCAAACGAGTTCGGCCGATCGCCTACATCCAAACAATCAAGAATGGGTTTGTCGATGGCCCAAAGGATCCACAAAAAAACCTGCACTCCGATACCTTTCACCCCACCATGAAAAGCTGGTACTTCCTCGATAACGTCGACGAGCGCAATGGGCCTTTCACCTTTGTTCCGGGCTCACACCGGCTATCGCTGGCGCGTCTGAAGTGGGAATACAAAAAAAGTATAGAGATTAGTGCCGGCGCAGACCGGTACTCTGGCAACGGTTCATTGCGATTAACGGAAGCCGACGCTGCAGAAATGGGCTTGAATGCACCCAAAGCGTTCTCTGTTCCTGCTAACACACTGGTAGTAGCTAACACTCACGGTTTTCATTGTCGCGGTGAAGCCTCCAGCAAGAGCACTCGCACCGAACTGTGGACGATCAGCCGAGACAACCCATTTAACCCTTCGCCCGGTCTGGACCTGCCTTGGTTTGACGATCTGCAGAATCGCGCACTGGCTCACTGGCGTCGTCATCTCGACAAGCGTGCAGCCGCTAAGGGATCAGTATCCAGCTGGCATCTGGTGGACCTGCGTAACACGATCGCCAATACCGATCTAAACATTGACGATACAGATGTTAATTCGAACGCTGCTGTGGATGAAACTCAAGGCGATCGGATCGAAAACGCTGCTTGACCCGTAAATTAAGGATCCAGAGTCATTCCGTTTGCATTGCCCCATGACGGATCAGTATTTTCTGAACCGCTGCTCGTGCCTTTTCTGCCAATAGTCGGTACGCATCAATAACCGGCATTCGAACCCGAGGTTGCGTTGTCGACACCCGCCGCTACCAACGCTTTTTGCAGGAGGCCAGACGCACCAAACCTGAAACGCGACGGGTTCACTCAATCACGGCCTAATATTTTATCCGCCAACCGAATGTAGATACTGGCATCATCCACTGAACGGATTCCACCTGCGGCTGTAAAACCAACCTCATCGCCTGAGCCCTTAATCGCCTCAAGCATAATTTCTGCAGCTTCCAGAGTGGCGTTAACAGCTACTTTCCCGGTGGATGTTTTGATGAAATTCGCGCCTTCCTTAATCGCAATATCGGCGGCGGTTTGAATAAGATTACTGGTAGCAAGAACACCGGTTTCAAGAATAACTTTGAACGTCGTTGTGAGCGGACTAGTTTCACGCACAGATTTATTCGCTTGACCCACGCGATCGTTGTTCCCGGCAAGAAGGTCAGAATAGGGCAATACGTAGTCGTATTTCGCTCGCACCATTGGCAAGGGCTTTGTCGATCATTGAATAAACCGATGAGGGCGCGTGATCACCAGACGGAAAATTTACCACCGTCGCAATCTGGATTTCTGAACTGAAATTAAGGCAACGTCGCGCTTCAGCGACAAAGTCTGGCCATACGCACACAGCAGCAAATTTCCTATCGGCGTGCAAGCATCAGCACAAAATCTCCCAATTGCCTCTGAATCGCACTGATCATCCAAAATAGCCAAATCGAGCAGATTAAAAATTTGCCGAACACGCTCCGATCCCTAGTTTTTCATCGTCACTTCGATGGCTTTATTTCTTATGAGGGATTAGATTATCATGGACCCAGAGCGCAGCGCTGAATACATGGACAACACAGTGAACGATACGAAAACAACACCTCATATTAGCCAGCGCTCTGGAACCGTCGCCATCCTGGGCGTCTTCGTCGCCGACGCAGCTTACCGAGCAATCCGGCAACCCAACATGGGCGAAACCATACTTGGAAACAGCTTTGCTCTCGGACCCGGTGGCAAGGGCTCAAACCAAGCGGTTGCAGCTGCGCGTTGCAACGCTCATGTCTCGTTTATCACCAAGTTAGGACAAGATGCATTCGCGCAAATGGCGCTGGATCTTTACGCCAAAGAAACCATCAACGCTCACGCAGAGCAGATCTCCGACAGCTATACCGGCTCAGCCTATATATTCATTGATGAGGCCAGTGGAGACAACGCCATCATTGTCTGTCCAGGAGCTGCAACAACTATCACACCTGCGTTTGTAGACTCGGCAAAATCAACCATTGAGAGTGCCGATGTGTTTATCACACAGCTTGAGCAACCTATCGATGCGGCGGAACACGCGTTATCCATTGCACGAGCTGCAGGAGTAACAACTATACTCAATACAGCACCCGCAGAATCGGTGAGTGATTCCATCTTTCAACTATGCGACTACGTAACACCTAATGAAACGGAAGTTGAAGCTTATACAGGCGTCAAGGTGATTACGATACAAGACGCTAAAAAAGCCGGAGACGTTTTACTGGACAAAGGCGTCGGCACAGCCTTAATAACCTTAGGTGAGCAAGGCGCCCTACTACACAATAAAAATCAAACTATCCATGTTCCCGCTTTCAATGCCGGAAAGCTCATGGAAACAACGGGCGCAGGGGATGCATTTAACGGCGGATTTGCAGCCGCAATTGCGCAGAAGCAATCTCCTGCAGATGCCGCCCGATTTGCCTGCGCGGTTGCCGGATTATCGGTGACCAAAGCGGGTGCTGCACCTTCAATGCCGATGCTTGAGGATGTGCTAGCACTGATGGGTAGCCAGTAACTGCGGCTAGCTTACAGCGTAACGATGTCAACCGCTGGAAACCCTGCAAAGATTTGCAAGGATCGCTGCGCACTCAATTGCCCGACAGAGTCTGCTGCATAGCCTCATAAGCTGGCTTGGTGGCAAAATCTCTATTCAGATACAACGGCTCAGTCACGGTTCGAAACGAGTAACGATCGGTGAATCCCCAAGTCTGCAAGACTGTGCACTGCGGCTGCTCCTGACACGTTTCAATTACTCGTGCATACACGTTGGCTTGAGTCGCGTCACTGGCGCCTGCGACTAGGGCAACATCCAACTCGGTAATGTGAATGTCGAGCCCACGCTCAGCGATCGCCGCCATGTTTGCTGCTAATTCATCGAATTGATTGAAACTGGAGAACACGTGCATTTGAAAACCAACCGCATCGACAGATACATCCCGAGCGAGCAGTCGATCGACCAGTTGCAGCAGACCGTCAAACTTCGGACCGGCAAAGCCCACATCGAATTCGTTTAATACCAGTGTTGCTGCAGGATCCAACTCTCGCGCTTGCGCGAAGGCGATATCAATGTACTGTTCCCCCAAAGTTTCAAACCATAACGACTGTCTCATCTCGCCACTCGTGTCGTTCAGCGGCTCATTGACCACATCCCAAATGTCCACACGATCTGCGTACCGATTCATCACCCGGGTGATAAATTCACGCATGTGCACGATGCGATCTTCCACCGCAGTCTCTTCCACCCATGATGGCAAACTGCGATGCCATACCAACGGGTGACCGCGAACGGCCATGCTGTGTTGCTCGGCAAATCGCATCAGGTTGTCCATGTCAGCCCATTCAAAGAGCCCAGGCAGCGGATTAATCGCGTCCCATTTCATTGAACTCTCGGGGGTCATCAACGCGAACTCTGAATCGGCAAACGATTCGTACAGCCCACCATCAGCCTGCAAATAAAACACCGGAGACAAAGCGCTGCCGAATAACACCCGACCATTAGCGGCTGCATCTCGAAGCCGCGCACCGCTGCGTTCGAATTCAGACGCCGGTTTTACGAACAACGTAATCCGGTCGAGCCCGGTTATAGAAGAGTCCAGTGCATCACGCGTCAGTACATCAATCGTTAAGGTACCGACAAATTCTGGTACAAGACGCAACCAGGACAATCCTTCATCTCTGTAATCGGGTGTAAGTGTTGCCCCTGCCGGTGGGTTCACTAATTCAATCGAAGGAATGGTGCCATTACGATCCTGGCCGTCTAACAAGATAACCACCGGATCGCCAACCCTCACCGTGTAATTGTCTACAGCTCTGATGCTTGGTGTAGCGTTCACGACGTTCGCAGGATCCACCGATTCATCAACCGCGATTAGCAGCGTTTGCGAGCTGCGATAACTAGACACCGCTGGATCGATTGCAACGGCTGTGAAGGCTGTGATTCCTACATCGGCTTGAAAGGTCTGCCAGCGAAGCGTTCTGGTGCCGTCAAAGTTGTCGTCAAAGGTGGCACCTGGCGGCAACTCTTGCGCAAACTGCCCTGGCAGCTCTCCTTCCGGATCTCGCGGCGCATAGCGAATTTCAACGACATCACCCGCATTCACCCGAACGTTCTGGAGCCCTTCGAAAAACGGTGCCCCGTTCAATGCTGGATCGACGCCATCAGGCACACTCACCACCGCTGGCGGCAAGCCTGCTGCAAAATCGGCTTCGCTAAACTGTGACACTACGCTCACCGGTACACGAGGCGAGGGCTCACCGACTAATGGAAAGTCAGTGATGGTATGAAACTCCTGAGCCAGTGCGATGGGTTCATCGTTGGCCGATGGCGCCTCGGTTAACGGCGGGCTAGGCAAATCTGCCAGAACGACAGGCTCATCGCCACCAATATCAACATCGCTGCCAGAATTGTTATCCGACCCAGCATCGGTAACCGGTTCAGTGCCCCCGCCTACCGGATCAGCCCCTGAAGTGGCGCCGCCTCCGCTATCACCGCCGCCACACGCAGTAACAAGCGCGCAAGCGGTGAAGATCGCTAAAACTCTAATGGCTGGCATCATGACTGATTGAGCTCTTTTCATTTTAATCATAGTTGTGGCTCGATTTTACAAGTTTTACGTACTCGAGAATGTCGAGCCAGTCATGACAGAGTGGTTGCAATACTATAGGTTTCTCTCGCCAGAGCTTATTATCAGATCTGTAATGCCGATTGTTGCCGCGATTCAATATGACACTTGATATTCAGATATCGCTCAAAGAGAATGCTGACGGTGTATTGGGGTGAAACTAAAGCGGGGTTTGCTGTAGCTTAGTTAGCCGCTTCAAGAAATGCTTTGGCACGCGGACCCCAGCCACTCGGAATACCATGACGCCCATCGTGAAGGTCCAGTCGAACCGGTGCATTGGCACACGATTTGTCCCAGACGCGTTTACGATAAACCTCCTCAACAACAATATTGTCGGGATTGGATCGACACCCATTGGCTCGACGTGCATATTCCAGCGAATCCCATACGCTACCTTGATGCCAGTTGCGTATACCCCGACCTTCAAGAGGCACGGTGGCATCGGTGAATCCGTGCACTTGCATAATGGGAACACCGGCCAGTCCCGCGCAGTCAGTAGAGTTTGGCCGACGCAAAGCCCCGGCGATACTCACCATGCCAGTCAGACGCTCGCCTGCCTCACACGCCAGCAACCAAGCCATCGAACCACCGGCAGAAAATCCGCTGACCATTACCCGATCAAGGTCCAGATTAGCTCGATCAGCGGCGTCGTCAAGAACGGCAAATGTAAACGCGACATCATCACGCGGCGAGCCATCAAACGCCGAGAAAGAACGAGTGCCGTTGCTGCGCCTGAAACCGTTCGGCGCCAGCAGCGCGTAACCGGTGTTATAAAACGTTTTTACCAATGCGCCGTTCTTATGTACCGACTCACCGCTACCGCCGTGCCCATGAAACCAGATCATCACCGGGTGGGGACCATCACCGGGTGGCACCCGCAGGTAGTATTCTCCGCCGTTAATCTTACAGGTTGCCTCAGGCCCGCAGTCGGCTGTGTTAGCCGGGCTGACAGCAACGAGCATGAGCAGTGCTAACAACCATCGAGAGCTCGGGCTGTATCGTTGGGTTAAAAAGCATAACCATGTCGCGTATTTCATGTCCAGCTCTCCGTGTCACAATCTTAGAGTCAGTTGAACTGTGATAATGACAGGCCCTGTACCGTTTATCATGACGAGAGCAACCTGGATTGCAGCGAGAGGACAATCTCTGAGCGCGGCACGGGTCAATAACCAGTGGAACTAAGAATGAGCGACGTACTCAGCGCAACGGACATACTGGCACAGCGCCTCTACGAGGCTGGTTGCCGCCATGCGTTCGGAATGCCCGGCGGTGAGGTGCTGACCTTGATCGATGCACTGGAACGTGCCGGTATTGAGTTTCATCTCGCGCGTCACGAAAATGCCGCAGGATTCATGGCTGAAGGCGTCCATCACGTCAACGGTGCACCCGCTATCCTAGTCGCCACTGTGGGTCCAGGGGCGGTCAATGGGGTCAATGTCGTCGCCAACGCTGAGCAGGATCGAGTACCCATGCTGGTACTCACGGGCTGTGTCGATGCTGCGGATGCCGAACGCTATACCCATCAGGTTCTTGATCATCGCAAAGTATTCGAGCCAATAACCAAGGCCACGTTCACACTCAGCGCTGAAGCCGCGGGTGTCATCGCTGAGAAAGCGTTGGCCATTGCCACTGAGGGTCGATCGGGGCCTGTGCACATCGACGTACCGATAAACGTCGCGGCAGCCGAAGCCGCCCCCTACCCATACCACCGTGCGCCGGCCAGCAATGTCGTCCCAGTCGGCAACGATCTGAAAGTGGCGCGCAAGTGGCTCTCAGACTCTGTACGTCCTGTCATGATTGTCGGTCTGGATGTCCTGAAAGATAAAGCGTGTGAGACCGTTCGCGCGTTCTCGGACCTACATGGCGTACCGGTAATCACGACGTATAAAGCGAAAGGTGTGGTGCCCGAATCAGCTCCGCTGAGTCTGGGTGGAGCCGGTCTTTCGCCGTTGGCCGACAAACATCTGATCCCCTTTATCGAACAATCGGATCTGGTCATCTGCGTCGGCTATGACCCTATCGAGATGCGTCCAGGCTGGCAGGATCCATGGGATCAAACAACTCAGCGGGTAATCGACATAACCGCAGAACCCAACCACCACTTTATGCATCAGGCAACGCTGAATTTCATAGCCGATACCGGCGCCACACTAGCGGCCTTGTCGGAACAAAACACACCTCGCTCCACTTGGACAGACGGTCAGGTTGCCGAGCTGAAGACCCGTTTGACCGATGCCTACCCGGACAACGAAGACTGGGGACCGACCGCTGTCATCGCTGAATGTCGGGCTGCGCTGCCCGCCGATGCGATTGCGACAGTCGATAGTGGTGCGCACCGCATCCTGCTATCGCAGATGTGGACCTGTAGTGAACCGCGCTCATTACTTCAGTCGTCAGGCTTGTGCACCATGGGCTGTGCAGTGCCGCTCGCGATTGGTGCACACATGGCGGACCCTGCTCGGCGTGTTGTCAGTTTCTCTGGCGACGCGGGGTTGCTAATGGTCGCGGGCGAACTGTCGACTGCTTCACAACAACGACGTAACACCGTGTTTGTCGTATTCGTTGACACCTCCCTTGCGTTGATCGAACTGAAACAACGCCAGCGGCAGCTACCCAATGCGGGAGTCGATTTCTGCGCTCACGATTACGCGGCTATCGCTCGTTCGTTTGGCGGCGACGGCCACACCGTGAACAATCGTATCGAGCTTCGCGAGGCCTTGAAACAATCTGTTACCGCCGACAATTTCGTGCTGATCGCGGCGGTGATTGACAAGCGTTCGTACGACGGGCGCTTATAAAGCAAGACCTATTCATCCTTTGGCAAACTGTATATCAGATAATTCTAGAGGCTACATGAGATAATCAGGGAGCTCCAGAACATTGACTCTATGCGGTAGTCTATTAGCCGTTATGCTGTTACATTTCCTCTAATGATTACCCCCTGTGGACACTCACGCAATGACGCTGGACATCTTCGGACAAACGACGACAGTTTCTTCCAGCTCCGCGCTGGATTCCTGGAACAAAACACAGTTAGCGTTCCTGGCGCACGGGGCCTCAACTCCTGAACACATCGCGAAGGCATTAGCTGCCGAGCCGGATTTCGCTCTTGGTCACGCGGTAAAGGGCCTGTTCTACGTCTTACTCGGGCGACGCGAACTAATGCAAACCGCTCGCGAAGCTCTTGAGTCTGCCAGAACATCCTCAGCACAAATATCGGTGTCAGCCCGCGAACAGCATTTTATTGAAGCCTTACAAGAATGGTTAGACGGGCACGCGCGTCGAGCAATAGAACATTTTGGCGCTGTTATCAGCCACTCACCTGACGACATATTGGCGGTTAAACTTGATCACGCCACCCGGTTTGTTTTGGGTGACAGCAAAGGTATGCGTTCTGTCATTGAGCAAGTACTACCAGCTTACGGACCGGATCATCCAGGCCGCGGCTACCTGTTTGGCTGTCATGCGTTTGCACTTGAAGAAACCGGTGAATACTCTCGCGCAAAGGCGGTGGGGATAGAAAGCATGTTGGTCTCCCCGGACGATGCCTGGGGTCTACACGCCGTTACACACGTCCATGACATGACGGCCGATACCAAAGCCGGTATCGACTGGCTGACAGATCACGAAAGCGGCTGGGCTCATTGCAATAACTTTCGGTATCACGTTTGGTGGCACAAAGCACTCATGCATTTGGATCTTCATCAGTACGATGAATCGCTCGATCTATACGATCGAGAAATACGACGAGACAAGACAGACGACTACCGTGATATTTCAAATGCCACCTCGTTGTTATCAAGATTAGAACTCGATGGCATCAACGTGGGTAACCGCTGGGAAGAGCTGGCTGACTTGTCGGCTAATCGCACCGAAGACGGTTGCTTGATATTTGCTGATCTGCATTACCTGCTGGCACTGGTCGGCGACAAGCGTGACGACAACATAAAGGCACTGATGGGACGACTTCATCGTGACGCGAAAGAATCCAATACTGATATGAAAAAAGCGATGGCCGCCCCCGGGCTGAATGCTGCCAAAGGATTGGAAGCGTTTGGTGAAACGGACTACCACACCGCCTTTATCAACCTCGCTCGCGCCCGCCGCACGATGCAAGATGCCGGTGGCAGCCATGCCCAACGAGATGTGTTTGAACGATTAACCATCGACAGCGGGATTCGTGCAGGTTTTCTCGACGAAGCTGAAGATATTCTCAGTGCGCGCACACTGCGTCGTGGTGGCCACGAAGACGGCTACACCTCTGCACGCCTTAAGCTGATTTCCCTAGGTCGTAAGTCCGCTGATGTGCAGAGCCAGGTCCTCGCCTGAACCTGACAGAACCGCCTTACTCTAAATAATGTCAGCACACCCTACTGAGCCAACGGCGACCATAACAACAAAACGTGTTCGTGATCCACGCCTCGATTTTTATCGAGGGATCGCGATGTTGATTATCTTTACCAGCCACGCGCCACACAATTATTGGGGCAAATGGATTCCTGGTCGTTTTGGATTTTCCGACGCCACTGAAATGTTTGTTTTCTGCTCGGGTATGGCGTCTGCGATTGCCTTTGGCACCTGCTACGACCGACACGGCTGGTGGTTGGGAACCGCGCGTGTTCTGCAACGTTGCTGGCAAGTCTACTGGGCGCATATCGGGTTGTTTTTTTCGCTGCTACTCATGGTCATTACACTGGATCGAATAGGTTTCGAAAAGAGCTACGTAGACAGTCTGGCTCTCGGGTTCTTTCTGAATAACGCAACAGAGGCCGTATTCGGCCTGATGACCCTGACCTACGTACCCAATTACTTTGACATCCTTCCCATGTATATCGTCGTATTGTTGATGATGCCTATTATCATTGCGCTGTCCCGAATTAGTCTTCGGTATGTGGCAGCGTTTATCGTCGTGATGTGGTTTCTCGCCCAAACTCGTTTGTTAGAGACGTTAGGATTGGGCAGCTTGAATCTAGAGTTGCCTGCCTCGTTTAGAACGGACCGACCCTGGTTTTTTAATCCTTTTGGATGGCAACTAATTTTCTTTACTGGCTTTGCATTCATGCGCGGCTGGATACCACGTCCACCGGTCAATACGCTGTTGATCATCATCGCTACAGCTATCACCGTAGGTTTCATGACCCTCTCACACGTCGCGTTTCGTGAGTGGGGCTTTGACTGGGCACTGCGCTGGCGAATTGAAAACATTATGCTGATCGATAAGACGAACCTGGGTGTGCTGCGATATGTGCATTTTCTGGTACTCGCCTACTTGGCCTATGCCGTTGCCGGTGAAGGCGGTCGATGGTTGCTGACTGAGGGTCGTAACTTGCCCAGTAAGATTTGGAAATTTCTGGTTACTGTCCTCACCAAAGTGGGTCAACAGTCACTGGCAGTGTTCATGGTCTCCATGGTTTTGTCGATCTTTGTCGGTTTTATCCTTGATCAAACTGGAAATAGCGCCGGGCCTGTCGCTTTATGTAATTTGCTGGGCTGGGCGTTTTTGGTAGCTGTTGCGTATGGTGTGTCGTGGTTTAAAAGTCAACCGTGGAAAAGGAGTGCTACCGGATGATTCGGCCTCAAAATGTACTGACTTCACTCGTGGTTATCACAGCGGTGAGTTTTTGTCAGCCTGTATTTTCCAAACTGGAATTGATTGTTGCTGAGGAAGTTTTTAGCGTCGACAACATTCACGAACGAGCGCGGGAGCTGTCCACACAAGAATACATTGCCAGGCCATCGATTCCTAAAGCGTGGCAAGATCTGAGCTATGACGAGTTCAGCCATATCTGGTTTGATCCACGCAATGGAATATGGATCGATGAAAAGCGTCCGTTAAAAATGGATCTGTTTACTGCAGGGCTTTACGCCACACGACCTGCCGAGATCAACATTGTTGAAGACGATATAGCCAAAACGCTCGGCTATGACATTTCCTTGTTCGAAACCACCGACGCGTTTCCGGACTTGCCAATCGACGAAACGATGGGGTATTCCGGTTTTCGTCTGCGTGTCGATCTGGACGAGAATAACCTCTTCCAGGAGTTTTTCGTTTTTCAGGGGGCCTCCTATTTTCGCGGTATTGGTAACGGACAGAATTATGGTTTATCGGCCCGCGGGCTTGCGCTTCGCACCGCCGACCCAGCCGGCGAAGAATTTCCAGATTTCACACATTTCTGGATCGAGGCCGCCGCTCCCGGCGACACCACGTTCACCGTGCACGCGCTGCTCGACAGCCCTTCCACGACGGGCGCCTACACCTTCAACATTCAACCCGGTAAGCGGGGTGAACCCACAACCGTCGAAGTCGATGGCACCTTGTACCCACGAGTGGATTTGACGCACTTCGGGCTGGGCTCGCTGACATCGATGTTCTTGTATGACGAAACCAACCGGCTTCGCTTTAATGATTTTCGCCCAGCGGTTCACGACAGCGAAGGATTGATGATCTGGAATGGCAATGGAGAGATGTTGTGGCGACAACTGGCCAATCCCACCAAATTACGAATCAGCTCTTTTATGGATGAAAACCCAAGGGGTTTCGGTCTTATGCAGAGAACTCGCCGCGCCGAAGATTATGCTGACCTGGAAGCGCATTACGAGAATCGCCCCTCACTGTGGATCATTCCAGGAGAGGACTGGGGTAAGGGCCACGTTGAGCTGGTGGAAATACCTGTGGATAAAGAAATCTACGACAACATTGTGGCCTACTGGCGACCGAACGAGCCAATCAAAACTGGTGAGTCGTACGCCTTCAGCTACCGTATGGGTTGGGGTGATCAACCGGAGAATCTTCCACTACTCTCGCGCGTGACCAACACACGTATTGGCAAAGATTTTAATCAGGTTCGCACTGTGGTCACCGTTGATTTTACCGATCATCCCGCATTACCTGAAGATCTGGACGACGTAAAACTCACCCTGCGCAGTAGTACCGGAGAATTGTCCAAAGGTATCCTGCAACGTAACCCGGGTACCGGTGGTGTCCGTCTTGCCTTTTCATTTCTCCCCGGCGAGGCAGAATTAATTGAGATGCGCGCGCAGATGCACGTAGACGCGACCCCGATCAGTGAAGTATGGCTGTATCAATGGACACGTTAAAGCCACGCCCGATCAGGGGTTCTAAGCAGAATTCTACTCCGGGATCGACCAAAAGCTCGGCCAGTGGAGCGTCTGATGTCAAGCCAAAGCACGATGCGTGGATGCCAGAAGCGGCGCCCATCTCCGTACCGGTGCAGGCGCTCGACCGGCATTTTCGCGACCCACTTGCACCCGATACGCAATCATCGCCGGCAACACAGCTCTGGCGTGCCTTAACGTTCTTGCCTGCGGTGGTCTCGACCATCGTCCTGATGTCGTTGTTCACAAGCTGGTTTTCAGCCGATGGTTTTTCTCCGTTTGAAAGCATTGTCATCGCTCTGACAGGCTTCACTTTTTTCTGGATATCTCTGTCGGTCAGTACTGCTCTGGTGGGGGTGGTTACACTGGTCTTCCGAATCACCAAACCCTCATCGCCTGCCGTGCCGGTTGACGGGTTGAACGTTGCCATACTGATGCCGATATACAACGAAGTGGCAGCTGACGTGTTCGGTAACCTTGCCGCGATGTTGTCTGCTCTGGAGAAGCAACCAACCGCTCATCGCTTTGATTTGTTTATCCTGTCTGATACTCGCGACGACACCATCGCCCGTCAGGAACGTCAGGCCTTTCGAGCATTACGCAAGCAATTCCCGGAAGCGTCAGGAATTTTCTACCGACGTCGTGAATCCAACACTGATCGCAAGGTCGGGAACCTGGGCAACTGGGTATCCAATTGGAGTCGCGATTATCCGGCTATGCTGGTGTTGGACGCCGACAGTTTGATGAGCGGTGAAGCGCTCGTCCAGTTATCGGACGCGATAGCGGCGGATCCCACAGCCGGTCTGATTCAGAGCTTTCCCGGTCTGTTTGGCGCGCACACTCTGTTCGGGCGTGTGCAACAGTTTTCCAACCGTGTGTACAGCGCTGCTTTATCGGCGGGGCTCACGCGCTGGAGCGACCGTGAGGGCAATTACTGGGGCCATAACGCGATTATTCGAACCGCCGCGTTTGTACACTGTGCAGGTTTGCCTAAAATCAAATCCTGGTCGGGCAAAGAGAAACTCATTCTAAGCCATGACTTCGTAGAGGCCGGGCTGTTGCGTCGCGCCGGTTGGTCAGTGCGCTTTGCACCGAGTATTACCGGCTCCTATGAAGAGGTTCCCGCCACCTTGATCGATTACGTGATTCGGGATCGGCGTTGGTGCCAGGGAAACCTGCAGCATCTGTATCTGATCGGCACCCAGGGCTTTCACAGCAGCACCCGTTTTCACTTGATCAGCGGCGCCATGAGCTATCTCGCGTCTCCTGCATGGTTTACGTTGATGCTCGTTTGGGCAGTGGCTGGCGAAGGTGATCAAACCAGTGCCATCAACTACTTTTCAGGCTACGACCCACAAGTTAGCTGGCCAACCATGACCAGCACTGATTCCACTTTGATTCTGGTCTTCATTTATGGCATGTTGCTGATGCCTAAACTCATTGGCATCGCATCCTCTGGCTACGCCGGCATACACATCAAGGATATGGGTGGCCTGCCTCAGTGTATCTGTTCAACGATATTGGAGATTCTTCTATCGTTTCTCTACGCGCCCATCATGATGGTGCAGCAAACTCTGGCCGTCACGCGTACCATGCTCGGCTTCCGCGCCACGTGGGAACCCCAACAAAGGCGGGGCGGGTCCTACTCGATCGTGGCACTGATTAAATTCCATCTTGTCGAGACCCTCCTCGGGTTTCTGATGCTGTTCGGAATGCTGTTCGGCATTGTGTCCCTGTGGCTATTGCCAATCGCAGCCAGTCTCGCTGCCGCCATTGCCTTATCTGCACTCAGTGGCCTTAACCTGAGTGCGCATCCGTGGACGAATAAACAACTGGCTACTCCAGAGCATCTGAACACCCCGAAGATTATCCGACACGCCATGGCAATGCGCTCTTATTACAGCAACTTACAGCCGGGCATTACTCCTGCATCGCCCCCGTGTCCTATAGAGGTCGAGCCACACACGGGCCCGGCCACCTCCACTCCAACGTTCCGGCATCGCTAACCCTTACAGCCAGCTGAGCGCTGTGCCCGACAAGCTCTCTCACCATCCATTGGTGCACCCATGAGCTCCGTGAACATTAACCGGT
>CALFBL010000110.1 GCA_937951695.1 uncultured Granulosicoccaceae bacterium
ATATTGCGATCGGATTCCGTGGTGCTGATAAGCGCAGCAGTGACCACATCTTCCAACGCGCCCCAGGTCTCTGGCCCGACGAATCCATCCGCGGCAATGCCTTCAGCTTGCTGAAATTCACGAACCTGATCTTGGGTTATGGGCCCGAAGGAACCATCAGCAAAATTTAATATATCCGAATTGCCAGCGGTGAACCCCCGGCTAAAGATGATGCGCTGAATGCCCTGCGTGTAAGAGCTATTTCGATGCGTACCACCGACGAAGATTGCACAGTTATCGTCCCAACCGGTGGTAGACGAATCAATGTCGATTCCTGCAACCGCGACGCCTGATATAAGAACGATATCGCAGCCACCCTCTACTGGGTCAAAATCTGTGAGCACCGGATCTTCGATATCATCAGTCAATGGATCGTCAGGGTCATCACCGCCGCCAATCATTGGTGGATCATCGGTGTCGCTATCATCGCTGTCGCTATCACCGGCGCCATTGCCGCCACCACACGCGGACAATGCCAAAGAAAAGATCACCGTTACAAACAGGCGCCACAATGGTCCGGAATTTACTGTCTGTCGAATATTCATGATATCGAAGGTGTTCCCTAACACGCTGTAAATTTATCGCAAGTCAAGGATTCTAGCTGATGCGCGATCCCTTAATTGTCGCAGATTGCCTCATCGGGCCTCTGTTACGCATTAAATTACAATTCAAACCCTTCAGAAACGGGCTACCCGAACGACTCTTAAGTGTGGGCACCTAGAGCAGCCTTAGGTAGAATCCTCGCCAGCGAGAGACCCTCACTTGGTCGTTCTAGAGACTTTTACTACCCAGCGCTGACCGCGTCTGACTGCATTGATGACATCGAACTAAGTTCGGGGCGACAGGCCCAGCTGTTGCTACACTCTTTTACACTTTAGCGATGCCGCTCAACCGACTACAGGAATGACCACAATGAATCGGCGTACCCAGTTAGCCTTATTTGCATGCGTTGCCACCACCACGGCCTGTGGCGGTGGTGGTGCTGGAGATATCCTAAGTGGCGATGGTGCCGGCAGTATCATCAATGAAGGTGGCGGAAACACTGCCGGACCGAACCTCGTGGAACCTCTGGTGGGGCTTTGGCAGCTCACCTCCGATTGGTCATTGATGGACCCCGACGAGGCATTGCTGGTCTTTCGTACACCCGACGAGGACGACATGTCTGAATTGGTGTTGTACGATTTTACTGATACAGACCCGTCGCAGTGCTTTCTGCCCCCATTCGGTAACGGCGAAGCTTTCACCTCCTTAACCGATCAGGTTTTTTTGAATTCTACTGATTTCAACGATGGCATTGTTACCACGGTGGACGAGAATACGATCAGTATCGAATTTACAGACGTAGACGACATCGACGGTGATGGGTCAACCGATGATCGGGTATCCACTACATTGACCCGAGTGGCTATGGCTGAAGCAGACATCAGCCCGATTTGCACGTAACGGCATCAAATCCGATTCTGATCAATCCACGCGGGCCGCTATATTTCCGCCCGGATCGGTCATTGCCGAAGCCAGCCGGCTCCGTCTTATGCCGGAGGGGCAGCCGCAGGCAGCCCAATATTAATGCACGCCCCGCCTAATTTTTCACTGCTACCTAGCTCCAGCGCCGCCCCGTGCCACTCTAGGATCCGGCTAACGATCGCCAACCCCATCCCAAAACCGGACGACAAGACCTCAGCAGCACTGGCAGGTTCAGTCGGTCTGACTCGATCGATGTTTGCGCTGCCTCGCTCAAATGGCTTAAGCACACGCATTCGTTCATCAGGGGGTATACCGGGCCCGTCGTCTTCGACGATCAACAAGACAGGCTTGTTGGTTTTTTCCGGCAATCGAATGGACACACGAATGCGGGAATGCCCGTAGCGTTGAGCGTTTTGCAATACATTGTTTATCGCCATATCCAGATAACGTTCGTTACCCTTAATCCAAACCGGCTCATTCGGCTCTTCCCATTCAATATCGATCGAAGAATCGTTAATCATAGCATCGATACGATCCGTCAGCCTGGGCGCTAACCTTATCGGTACTAAAGGAATCTCGCGCCTTTGTTTATCCAGACGCGCGTAATCGAGTAACACCTCAACCAGAGACTCCATCTCGGCTAAGTCGTTACTGATACGTCGCATGTACTGTTGCTGTACTTGCGGATTGGATTCCTCACCCAACGCATCCAACCCAAAACGTAATCGCGCAATTGGGGTGCGTAAATCATGAGATACAGCACTGCTCAACAATCGGTTATCGTCCACCAGCACCGAAACTCTGTCTGCCATAGCGTTAAATTCGGTCTCGATGTTCTTGATCAAACTGAACCGGGACACTCTCACACGCGCTGCCAGATTTCCTTCACCAAAATTATTCGCCATCTTGGACAGTGCGTGCAACCGTCTGACCAGCGGATAAACCCACAAAAGAATAAGTGTCACGATTCCTGCGTAAAACAATACAGTCAACGCGATGCGCAGCAGCGCTTCTGCCGGAGTCGTTTGCGGTGGTATGGACAAGGTCAGAAAACTGGTCATGGGGCGAACCGGCACAATCAACGTCACACCAGACTCTGCTTCCAGTGCCAGCGTCTTGCC
>CALFBL010000111.1 GCA_937951695.1 uncultured Granulosicoccaceae bacterium
CGCGCACTGCCTCGACACCGCGCAACTACGAACGCTTGGAATTCCTTGGCGACGGGCTACTGAATTTTGTTATTGCCGCGACCTTGTTTGAGCAACATTCAGAGCTTGACGAGGGTGCACTAAGCCGCTTGCGGGCAAGCCTGGTGCGAGAATCGACTCTGGCTGAGATCGCCCGCGACATCCGGCTGGGTGAGTACCTGGTGCTGGGTCAAGGCGAGCTTCGAAGTGGTGGGTTTAACCGCGATTCGATCCTCGCAGACGTGGTTGAATCATTGATCGGTGCCTGTTTTATCGAAGCAGGCTTTGCCGCTGCGCAATCGTTAGTGCTGCGGTTATTTGAAAAGCGCCTGCAGAATCTGCCGACCGCGCAGTCGTTGAAAGATCCGAAAACTCAATTACAGGAATGGCTGCAAGGCCAGCAGCTCGAGCGCCCGATGTACGCAGTGATAGAAACGGAAGGCAAAGCGCATGCGTTGCAATTTACCGTCACGTGTACGGTGGCTGAGCCGAAGCTCAGTGCACGGGCGACGGCGAGCAGCCGACGCAAGGCCGAGCAAATGGCGGCAGCGGCTGCGCTTAAGCAGCTACAGAGCGCATCATCATGAAAACCCGATGTGGAACCGCAGCTATCGCCGGACGCCCAAACGTCGGTAAGTCTACTTTGCTGAATCGGCTCATCGGGCAGAAGTTAAGTATCACCGCTCACCGGCCGCAAACCACTCGCCACAGCATTCTGGGCATCCACACAGAAGCGCTCGATCAGATTGTGTACGTCGATACCCCCGGTATTCACGTTAAAGGCAAGAGCGCGTTAAACGTGAATACCGGGGGTATCCACGTTAAAGGCAAGAGCGCGTTAAACCAAGTGTTAAACCGCACCGCATCCGCGTCGCTGTTCGATGTCGATGTCATTCTGTTTCTGGTGCAGGCAATGGTCTGGAGTGAAGACGATCAACGCGCCTTTGAATTGGTGTGCCGCGCTGAAGTGCCATTTTATTTAGTGATTAATAAAGTGGATTTGGTGCCAAAGAAAGATAAGCTGTTGCCTTTTATTGCAAAACTGCCAAGGCATGAGCATGTGCAAGACGTGTTGATCATATCGGCGCGAAAAGGCAGTGGTGTGGATCTGCTGGTGGAGAGAGTTAAAAAGCACATACCGTGTGCTGCCTGGATGTTCGACG
Source organism: uncultured Granulosicoccaceae bacterium (assembly GCA_937951695.1). Classification (GTDB taxonomy): domain Bacteria; phylum Pseudomonadota; class Gammaproteobacteria; order Granulosicoccales; family Granulosicoccaceae; genus Granulosicoccus. The sequence goes on from CALFBL010000111.1 coordinate 1,182, forward strand.
AAGACGACCTCACCGATCGCAGTGCCAAATTTCTCGCTGCCGAAGCGGTGCGTGAACCGCTGACCCGTCTACTCACTGATGAACTGCCGTATTCACTCACCGTCGAAATCGAGAATTTTGAGGAAAGCCCGGCGTTGTATCGTATTGGTGCCGTGATCTGGGTCGAGAAACAAAGTCAGAAAGGCATTGTCATTGGCAAGGGCGGGGAGCGACTGAAAGAGGTAGGCACACGGGCACGGGAGGCGATGGAAAAATTGTTTGGAGTCAAAGTGCATGTGGAGCTATACGTTCGAGTTAAAGAGGGTTGGGCCGATGATGATCGTGCGCTTCGCAGCTTGGGCTTTGATCAAGAGTGAGCGGTAACGCTGAACTTTCGGCGAGTTACCTGTTGCACTACACAGCGCATCGGGACACGAGCTTTATCGCCGATTTTTTCACGCTCGATTCAGGACTGGTCACCATGTACGCCCGCGGTGCGCGAAGCGGTAAGTACCGTGCGTTATACCAACCGTTTCGCCCCCTGTACGTCTCTTGGGTAGGCGAGCGCGATTTGAAAACCTTAACCGGCATCGAAGCCAGCGGCTCGCCAATAGATTTCAATGATACTGCCATGGCCTGTGCGTATTACTTCAACGAGCTGCTATTGCGCCTGCTGCCCAAGTTCGTCGCTCAACCAGAACTGTTTGGACATTACCTAGTGGCACTCGATGCGTTGCAGCAGGGCGGTTCTGACCTCAGTGAGACACTGAGTAACGTGCGCGCAGCGCTAAAGGCTGAAAGCGGCGAGATCAGCGAGCGGTGTGAAGACGGTGAGACTGGTGAGACTAGTGAGACTAGTGAGACTGGTGAGACTGGTGAGACTGGTGAGACTGGTGAGACTGGTGAGACTGGTGAGACTGGTGAGACTCAACAGCACCGTGTGCAGACAACACGCCTGGCTGCTACCAAACAGCGTCTCGCCCGGCTCGAGCCGACGTTACGATTGTTTGAGCTGCAAGTGCTGGACGCAATTGGTGTAGTGCCCGATTTCGGTCTGTGCGCAAACAACTCGGAGGCACCGGACGCTGATGCGCGTTATCGTTTTTATCCGTCCCTAGGACGCGCGGCTCAAGTGCTTGAAGACAGGCCCCAATATGATCCTTTTGAGATTCACCGCGAAGGCCTCATCCGCAACGACGCAGGCGTTGAGGTCTCGGGTGCAAGTTTGCTGGCATTGGCTGCGAGACACTTTCAATGCGCGGAGAATCAAGGGGATATAAAGCGCATCATGCGTCCCTTGCTCCGTATTCAGTTGGGCGACTGGCCGTTGAAAAGTCGTCGCTATTTTGAGGGGGTGTTGCGTGATTGAATTGCGAGTGCGTCAAGGTGGTGCTGTGTGAAACGTTGTTTCTCGTCTCAAGACGTTATCGCGTGAGCAAATTGATCGTTGACAGCGGTGTTTATGCTGCGGCTTTGGCTGCGTTGCAGCAGTCAAATCCCATTACCAAAGCCAATGACACCATTGCTCTGTATGAATCGTGGCAGTCTTTGAATGCCGCTGAACGCACAGCGGTTTGCCGGGAGGCTGATGAGTCACGAGCGGTTCAAACATCGCCTGATATTGTCAGCTTGCCGGCACCGGGGCGCCCTGAATCCCCGGCATTGGTCGATGCTCGCACTTTGCCAAAACGTGGCTTAGGATCGATCGAGGGTCGTGTGGCGTTGCTGCATTCGTTGGCTCACATTGAATTTAATGCGATAAACTTGGCGTTGGATGCGATTTATCGCTTCCGCAGTATGCCAAAGGGGTATGTCGAAGACTGGTTGCGGGTGGCCGGAGACGAGGGGCAACATTTTTTATTGGTGGTTGAACGGCTAGCGGATCTTGGGGCGCGTTACGGGGATCTGGATGCGCACGATGGGCTTTGGGATATGGCCCGGCGTACCGAACACGACGTGCTGGTTCGCATGGCGCTGGTGCCGCGTATTCTCGAAGCACGTGGGTTGGACGTGGCCCCACCGATGATTCGGAAACTGAAGCTTAATGGCGATGAGGCCAGTGCCGCCATCTTGCAACGAATCTACACCGATGAGATTACCCACGTGGCTGTTGGCAATCGCTGGTTTCGGTATGTGTGCGAGCAGCGTGACCTTGATGGTTGTGCAGTGTTCAAAGACTTGCTCCAAGGTTCGACCAGCGGTTACTTGAAAAGCCCCTACAACGATGAAGCTCGGTTTGAGGCAGGGTTCACGCCTGAGGAGATGGTGGTGATTCGTGAGATGGAAGCAGAGTATCGTGGTTAATTGCGATGAGTTTGTTGCGATGAGTTTGTTGTTATTAGTTTGTTGTTATGAATTTGTTGCGATGAGTTTGTTGCTATGAGTTTGTTGCTATGAGTTTGTTGTTATGAGTTTGTTGTTATGAATTTGTTGCGATGAATTTGTTGTTATGAGTTTGTTGTTATGGTTTTACGTGCGAATTTGGATTGAAGCTGAAGTTCTGACGCATGTCACGGTCAGAACGGGATTGGATTGAAACGATGCAACATCAGAACGCGGTGAGTGAACGTCGACAAGCAGTACGAACACGCTACCTGCAAAGTGAGCCAGAAATTGTTGGCGAACTGCTGGCTGAGGTGAGCTTGACGCCGCGTGAGCGGACCATGCTGACCGAACAGGCGGCAGACGTTGTTACAGCACTTCGCACTGAAAATAACCCCAGCATCATGGAGAGCTTTCTCAATGAGTATGGGTTGTCAACCAAGGAGGGAGTTGGACTCATGTGTCTGGCTGAAGCCTTACTGCGGGTGCCCGATTCTGAAACCATTGATGAGTTGATCGCCGACAAGATCGAGCC
>CALFBL010000112.1 GCA_937951695.1 uncultured Granulosicoccaceae bacterium
GCCCGTAGAGCTCGTCTACGTCGAAAACGTTTTCAGCAGTCTAACCCGCTCCCACGTTCGAGGAGTAGGTGCTTAAGATTCTTACGAAACGTCCCTACAAACCCACAACTGGTGATAACCCGAGGGCTTGAAATCACTTCACCGACGCCTTCTGCTTGCATGGCTGAGAGTTCCAATTCCAGCAAGGTACCGAAGGGCAGTCTTGCCAAAGCGACGCCAAGAGAACCTGCTGCGTTACTGGTACCCAAGTTTACGTTAAAGCGGTTAGGCGCTGTTAAGGCTTCGTTGTTGGCAAGTTCGGTAATACCACCGGAGCTACCGGATAACAGGAAGCCAGTATCATCGTCAGTTACACCACCGGGGTTGGCTGTGTTGCGGTTGACACCCCAAGCCACACCAATGTTGCGATTAAAATCATCGGTTGCGATAACGATCCGCGATTCGATCAATACCTGACGGATTGGAATGTCAAGTCGGTGAACGAGGGCTCGAATGGCGACCAGTTGATCGGAGGTATCACTGATGAGCAAGGTGTTAGTACGATCATCAACGCTTACGCTGCCACGCTCTGAAAGCATGCCGCCACCGTTTTGCGTGCGTAACAATTCAGCTAGTTCGGACGCTTTGGCGTAGTTAGCTTGGAAGAACTCTGTGCGAATCGGTGCCAGTTCAACTTTCTGCTTCATGCCTTCGAGTTCGAGGCGTTCCCGTGCCGCAATCTCTTCGGCAGGAGCGACCAGAATAACGCCGCCTGATTGGCGCTTATCCAAAGCCTTGGACTGCAGGATGATGTCGAGTGCCTGATCCCAAGGAGTGTTCTTCAAACGAAGTGTCAACTTGCCTTGTACGGTGTCACTGACAACGATGTTCAAGTCGGTAAAGTCAGCCAATAGTTGAAGTACCGATCGGATTTCGATATCCTGGAAGTTAAGTGACAGTTTTTCACCTACGTAGCCGAACTTCGCTTTGCGATTCTCTTCGATTTCGTCCTGAGACATAGGCTTTAGTTCCACCGTAAACATGGTGTCAGACTGATACGCGAGTTGTTCAAAGTTTTGCGAGGCTGGCTGAATAACAACGCGTGTGCCACGCTTGTTATTCAGTGTGTCGACGAACTGTACTGGCGTACCAAAGTCCATCACGTCCAGTCGGCGTTGCAGATCGGCGGCGATGTTCGTGTCGGGAAATTCCACGACGACACGTCCACCTTCTTCACGCATGTCGGTGACTATGTTTGGGTTCGACAGTTCAAAGAGAATTCGTCCTTCACCCAGAGGGCCACGACGAAAATCTATGTTTTTGATAGAACGATCTGAACTCGAGACACCATCGGCGGTGACCAAGGTCGCGTTATCTGAACCCTGTGACCCTTGAGCGAGCAGGTTGGATACAGAGCTGTTAGAGTCCGGATCACCGTCCAGAGTAACCAGTAGCTGATTGCCCCGAATTGCTGTGGTGTAAGGAACCATCGAAGCTAGATTTATGACGACACGTGTGCGTCCTCCAGCCTCGACCGTGGTGATGTTCTGCAGTAATCCTGCACTCACACGGATGTTACGCTGGTCCAAGTCGTTACTCGTACCCGGTAAGTCCAGTGCGATACGGGCCGGGTTGTCTATGGTAAACGCTTTTGGGTCTTCAGCAGGAGCAGTCATAGTGAGTGCCAATTGCTGCTTGTTTCCCGGCAGGGTTACGTGACTGATGTCCACCAATGCGTTCTGGGCAGCAGCAACGTGAGTTGCTAGTGCCAATCCGGCAAATGTGGCTAGTTGGGCAATTCGCAGCAAGGTCTTGCGACAGGTATTCGCTGCCTGGCTGGGTCGATGCGTGTTTTCGCTGACGTACATTTTTATCATGTCTCCAATCAATTCTCTTCAGCCATCGCGAGGATTGCATCGCGATTGACCCAGCCACTCAGACCATCTGGAACGAGCTCTACTATATCTATTCGGGTTTCTTTAACGGCGATAATCTTGCCGTGGTTTTTGCCTGCGTAATTACCGGGCTGCACTCTGTGAATCGTGCCGTCCGGGTCCTGGACTAGGCCCCAAGTTTGTTCCCTTTGTTGCAATAAACCGACCATTTTCAAGGCATCCACTGGATAACTTTCCAAAGGTTCCTTTAACCGTTGCGATTCAGGCCGTGGTCCGTCAGACGAAGTCTGGGAAATAGGCACGTTGGCATCGGTTTGAGGGCGAAAAGGATCGCGCACATTGGCGTATTTGTACTCAAAGGTTTCGTAGGGGGGGAAATCTGGCAGCTGTTCAACCGATCCATGATGCTTGTTCTTGGTGGTTTCGATAAACTGTTCCAGATCGCTCATATCTCCACCACAAGCGCTAAGCACAGAGGCTAAGCCAAGCAGCGGTAAAAGCGTAAGGCGAGCCATGGTTTTACTCCTCTTCCAGATAGCGGTAAGTGGTGGCGGTAAGATCCATTTTCAGTTTCTTACCGACGGGGGATTCTTCATCAGTGTTGCGTTTATCTTTTTTCGCGTCGCTGATGTCGATGCCAGACAAGGTCACAATTCGTGGTAACGCGGCCAAGCCACTAACGAACTGACCAAATTGGTGGTACTGACCAGTAACGCTGATTTTGATCGGATACTCAGCGTAAAACTCGCGAGGAATTTCACTGTCCGGTTTGAAGTACTCAACGTCCAGACCACTGGCAACACTGGTTTGAGATAAATCAACCAATAGACTTTCGATGTCCGTCTGGTTTGGTAGTTGACGCAGCATGACGCTAAAAGTCTTCTTCATCTCTTCCAGCTGTTCGACGTAGGCACCGCGGTTGGCCGCTTTTGCCGATTCCGAATCAAACGTTGCGCGCAAAGTCACCTCCTTTTGTTCTACGGTTTTGAGTTCTCCAAACTGTGGGGTGATGAGAAAGTGCCAGATGAGCCCGATGATCACAGCGTCCACCAACACAATCACCAGAATTCTGGCGAGAATTGGAGCGGTGCCAATCCTGTTGACAATGTCTTCCTCAAAATTAATATTTTTGAGCTCTTCTATGGCAGTACTCATGGACATTATTCAGACTCCTCTATATTGGGATTGACTTGAGTCATAACCAGGCGAAAAGTGCTGATACCATCGATTTTGCCTGCTTCAATAACTTCCAGCTTCGGATTGTTGAAGTATTCACTTCGATCAAGCGTTCGCATCAGAGCAGAGACTCGGGCGTTGGATTCTGCGCGTCCCTCAATGACCATGGCGTTGTTACTGGTTTGAGTGACTGAGCTCAAGAAAACACCGTCAGGAATTCGGGTTGCTACCTCGTGAAAGGTATGAACGATTTGCGGACGTTGCGCTTGCAGCTGCTGAATGATTTCCATTCGAGCCAGTAGGTTGTTCTTGGTCTCTTCCAGTTCCTTGATCTCTTCCAGCTCTTCTTGCAACAACGCAATCTCATATTCGAGACGCGCGTTGCGATCATTCTGGAAATTTACTTTGTCTTCGGCGTACTTCATGCCACCAAACCCAACCAGACCGGCCAGTGCGCCGCAGATTCCCAGAACCACGAGATACTCAGTGTTCTTGGCTTTGCGGTGGGCTTCACGCCACGGAAGTAGGTTTATCTTTGTCGCCATTAATCTGCTCCTCGCAGGGCGAGTCCGCATGCGATCATCATCGCCGGACCATCGTCTTGTAGTCGTGTAGTGGGGATATCAGAGCTGATTGACATGTTCGCAAACGGATCTGCGATGACGGTCGGCGTGCCGATGCGTTGCTCAATCAATTCGCCAATACCGGGAATACCGGTACAACCACCGGCCATAACGATTTGATCAACGTAGTCGTTCTTGTCTGCAGAGAAAAAGAACTGCAGAAAACGGTTGGCTTGCTGAACCATCAGATCCCGAAACGGGGCCAACACTTCAGGTTCGTAGTTGTCGGGTAATCCGCCCACGCGCTTAACGCGGCCAGCATCTTCATAAGACAGACCGTATCGACGCATGATTTCTTCGGTCAACTGCTTGCCGCCAAATGGTTGTTCGCGGGTATAGATCAGTTTCTGATCGCGCAGGATCGATAGGCTGGTCATGCTTGCGCCAACGTCGAGCAATGCCACTGTCTGTGAGGCGCCTTCATCGGGCACCTGATGTTTAATTAACTGGAAAGCGCTCTCCATGGTGTAGGGCTCAACGTCAACCACTTTGACGTTTAAGCCGCCGATCTCGGCAGCCGCGGTTCGGTCTTCCACGTTCTCGCTGCGCGAAGCGGCGAGTAGGACATCGACGTAGCCATCGGCGTCAGCAGCAGGGCCTAGCACGTGGAAATCGAGATTGACTTCTTCGAGCGCGTAGGGAATGTATTGGTCGGCTTCAAGCTGGATCTGAGCATCCATCTCGTAGTCTTTCAGGTCCGCCGGCATCTGTATGACCTTGGTGATCACCATCGCGCTGGGTACCGCGACGGCGCAGCTCTTAGTGCGGGTGCCGGAGCGCTTGACAGCGCGGCGAATTGCTTCTCCCACAGCCTCCACGTCCTGAAGATTCTTTTCATTGACCGCGTTGGCGGGCAGTGGCTCTACGGTGTAGCTCACAACCTTGGGTTTTTTCCCACTGAGCTTCAGTTCGAGCAACTTGACCGATGTCGCGGTGATGTCTAGGCCAACGAGGCCGTGTTTTCTTGATTTGAGTGCCATGTCTTGTTTAGCGCCCGAACTGAGACAAAGCTTTAGGAATAATTGCGAAATGATTCTCAATACCCTGTCCAGTCGTAAGCCGCAGTCCTCCGTTGGCGATTAAAGTAAGTCGATCGAAATCGGTGTATTTCGAGCGTTTTGACGTCAAATGAATGGCGCATTGTGTCGAATCAGAAATCCACTGCTAACATCTGCTTATGCAACTGTTCCAGTTGATATAATTCTTCGTTACAAAGCGATTTCACGGCGCCTCATGCCTCGAACTTCATCCCGCCGACACAACAGACGCCGCCGAAGCAAGCGCGCAGGTATCAGCTGGTGGCAATTAGCATTCAAATGGCTTGCCATATCCTGTGTTTGCGTCGGAATATTCATCGCAATCGGGTTTGGCTACCTGTATTTAAAGATCTCGCCGACGTTGCCCGATTTGGCATCGCTGGTCGACGTTCAGTTGCAAATGCCCATGCGGGTCTACACCAATGACGGTGAATTGGTCGCTGAATACGGAGAGCAACGGCGCGAACCGGTGTTTATTTCTGAAGTGCCCGAAATACTGTCGAACGCCATCGTCGCCTCGGAAGATCAGCACTTTTATTCGCATCCGGGTGTTGCTTGGCAGGGCCTGGCTCGAGCAGGGCTGCACCTAATAAAAACCGGGAAAAAAGGCCCCGGCGGCAGCACCATCACTATGCAGGTAGCCAGAAAC
>CALFBL010000113.1 GCA_937951695.1 uncultured Granulosicoccaceae bacterium
CGCGGCTTTTTTCAAATACCCATTCGGAGGGTTACCACAATCGTAGGTTGCATCGGGATTTGGCCCCTTGGCAGGATCATCGTTACAGCCTTCCACATGCTCAGGGAATTCGATGAACGCACCCGGGTGAACCGCTTCAATGAAATTAGGTGTCCAGTTAAATAACACAATCGGCTGATTACGCTTCTTGGCAGCATCAAGCTCCGCCCAAAGCGCCGAAGCCGATCCCGCATTGACCACCTGAAAGTTCATGCCTAAAGCCTCTACGCGCTCAGCATCGTGCTTTAGCCAATCTACAGGTCCGCCCAAAAAGCGACCTTTGTCACCGGTTTCCGGGGTAGCAAACATCTCTGCACATGCATTCAAGGCTTCCCAGTCCGGTAAGCCCGGGCAAAGATCCGCTACGTAGGCCGGGTACCACCAATCCTCGCGAGTGATCGCATCGTGATCTCCCGCATCGTGCAAGCCGCCTTTCTCGAGTGCTTCGTTAAACGAAGCGCCGAACGCGCCTTCCCACACTTCTAATTCCAATGCAACATCTCCCAAACGGACTGCCTCATAAACGGCCTGGCTATCCGTGGATACATATTCCACATTATTACCCATCGCTTCAAACATCTGACCCACCACGTGACTCATGACAATTTGACTTGACCAGTTGTGCGTGGGGATAACAATGGGATCGCTACTGTCTTCGGCCATCGCACTACCGGAGACACTCAAGGTCGCGCCTATCGCGAGGCCAACAACGTTTCGAAGTACTTTTTTGGACATGGTTATGTCTCTCCTCAGGTTAATGCGACTCGTCAAAAAATCGCACGTTTATTTTCAGACTACGACGGAGTTGCTCGGCTCTTATCCCAATCCGGAGCGAACTGAAGTATTTCAGTATCAGGATGCAGAGATGGGTTGAACAGAACGTTATGCCAATACGTGGCCTGATACATCGGATTATCTTTTTCCAGTCGGACTATGGTGCACACCAAATCGTATTGCTGGCCGTAGGCGGCAAACCTCAATGTGCATTGCGAAGCACGGATAATCTTCGCCGCACCGGGTGAACTGGGTGGAAATGTAGCGGTTAGGGCATCACTAAATTCGTGAATTTTTTGATAATACGTGGATGAGAAAAACTCCAACGCCTTGTCGCGACGTTGAGCGGGGTCGTGGGTGCGCCTCGACATGTGTCGCATCTCCGGAGTCTTGGAATACCCGCCCCATTTGCACAACATCGTGATGATATGACCCATCGGCTCATGCTCACCGGCCAAGATCAGTGAAGGCGTTATGGCATCATCGGGCCGGCCTTGATTGTCACGCATGGCAATTTGACGAACCCGACATTGCCAGCGTAAAAACCGCTCCATCAATTCTGTATTTTTCGCGGCTCGAGGAATCACCTGAACAACCGACTCTTGGCTCATGACACCAACCTCGATTGTTTCGCTGAAAATTTAAGCGGCTTATTCACATTCCAACTCGGTATCTGTTGGCGCGCAGCCGCCACCTCATCCAGATCAATCGTTGTGTGAACCACACCCGGAAATGCGCCCGCATCTACCACCACCTCACCCCAGGGATTAACCACTAGCGAATGCCCGTAGCTCTCACCACCTCCAACCACAGCCCCCACCGCGCACGGTGCGATGACAAACGAGCCGGTCTCGATTGCGCGTGCTCGGTTGAGAACATGCCAATGAGCCTCGCCAGTTTTTTGGGTAAAAGCGGCTGGTATCAACAGTAGCTCGGCACCGGCTTGTGCCAGGAATCGATACAGGTGCGGAAAGCGCAGGTCGTAACAAATCGAAAAGCCCAATCGTCCGTATGGTGTGTCACACACCACCGCGTCCTTACCGGCAACCACTGATTCACTTTCACGATATTGCTGACTTCCCACATCGATGTCGAATAAATGCAGCTTATCGTACCGGGCACGAATCTCCCCGGAACTATCGAGCACAAAGCCTCGGTTAAACGCTTTGCCACAGGGCGCGGCAATGGCCACAGATCCCACCACCATCCACACCTGCTTACTCTGGGCAAATTCGCGCAATCCCTGCAACACCGGATGATCGGTTTCATTCGCTGCTGGCGGTACAAAAGAGCGACCTTCGGTCTTTAGCCCACCGCAGTATTCAGGCAACAATAAAATCTCAGCACCGACGCTCACCGCGACCTCAGCTCGCAGTACTGCCTCGTCCAAAGCGGTTGAAAAGTCCGGCATTGGTCGGGTTTGCAAGCACGCTATGGTGAGTGGACGCGACATCGATTAAAACTTCATGTATGCCTTGCGAAGGGATACCATTGGATGCCGATCAGACATCTGAAACTTAATCAACAACTCTCGAGCGATCATGTCCCGATCTTGCTGGTTATCGGGCAAGCTAATGCTTTCAGGTACTCGAACCCAGCCATTGATATTGCGATCAAACACAGCGGGATTGCCGTCCTCATACCCCATGTGCACATCTTCAAGCCAATTCAAGTCGTCCCAACCCATGGTCTCCATGTATTGCTTTAAAAATGGCGTGATCCGTTCGTAGTCAGGAACCAAATTGACATCGTATCGATAGCCAATATGCTGCCCAATCTCTTTTTCTCGTTCGCTTTCCAGCCCAGACTTGTCGTTCAAAAACTGATCGACGTCCTTGATGTCAGAGCCGCGATATTGTGTACCTGCCATGAGCGTCTCTCCGTTAAAGGTGGTGGTAGTCTTCGACACCGACCGTATGTTCGGTGCCGGCCAGTGGAACACCGGCCATGGCCGATGCTTCCATCGTCAATGCAGCAAGATCTTCCGCTTCCAGGGAATGGATATTCGTTTTACCACAGGCTCGAGCAAACAACTGAGCTTCGATGGTCAGTGTGTGCAAGAAGTTGAACACCCGTTCTGCCGCATCATCGGGATTCAGTCGTTCACGCAACTTGGGATCTTGTGTTGCAACACCCACAGGACAACGACCGGTGTGACAGTGATAACAATACCCTGGCTCAACACCCATTTCTTCTTCGAAATTGGCTTCTGGAATATCCTTGTTGCAGTTCAATGCCATCAATGCCGAATGACCGATCGCGATTGCGTCAGCCCCCAAAGCGATGGCTTTGGCAACATCGGCGCCGTTACGAATACCGCCAGCGTAAATCAACGTGATGTCCCCACGTTTACCCAAATCATCGATGGCTTTGCGCGCCTGTCGAATCGCCGCCATACCCGGAACACCGGTATCTTCGGTGGCCAAGTGAGGACC
>CALFBL010000114.1 GCA_937951695.1 uncultured Granulosicoccaceae bacterium
TGGCTTGGGCGGCGGCCGAGCACCTCGCCTCAGTCAACAAAGCGTTGTGCCTGTTCGCTACGCACTATTTTGAATTAACCACCATGGCCGAACAATTTCCCAGCATCAGCAACGTGCACCTGGACGCGGTTGAGCACGACGGGCGGATCGTGTTTATGCACCAAGTTCGAAACGGAGCTGCGAGCAAAAGTTACGGCATTCAGGTAGCCGAGCTGGCCGGCCTGCCATCGATTGCGCTGAGCACAGCTCGCGCTCATCTGGACGCGTTGGAACAAACGCACCTCGCCGGTGAATACCAAAGCCCGTCAGCCGCTGAGCAGCCCCTCGCGCAGCAAGCCCGCGATCATGGGTTCGAATCCAGCTCGCCCGAGTCCGGCACAAAAACACCCGTCGCCGCACCCCAAATGGACCTTTTTGCAGACCCAGATCCGCTCGCGCAATACTTGGAGGGCTTGAATGTGGACGAGACCACACCGCGGGAAGCCTTGCACCACTTATTCGAACTCAAGGAATTAACACGCTCACACTGAGCTCGGCATTTACGTGGTATCTTGCTGATATGACTGAATTTTCAACGGCAGGTGTCATTGTCAAACCGGGCGATGACGGCGCAGCGCAAACGTTTAACGATGTGTTGGGGCTACTCGCAGAGATCTCGATAACAACGGTGGTAGAGGAAAGCGCCAGGCCTCTGGGAGAGGCCTTGAATACCGAATCCATCCAAGCGGTCGGCGAGAAGTGTGACGTAGCGATCGTGATTGGTGGTGACGGCACTTTACTCGCAGCTGCCAGAGATCTGGTCGACTTCAACGTCCCCATCATCGGTATCAATCGCGGTCGGCTAGGGTTTTTGGTGGATGTGCCACCGCACGACGGTCTTGCCCAACTTAAAAGTATTCTGTGCGGCGACTATTACCGGGAACAGCGAATTATTCTGGAAACCCGTATCCTTCGAGACGGTAAATGCGTCGACACCAGTCTGTCGCTTAACGACACGGTGGTGCGGGTGAAGAACGTCCTGCAAATCATGGATTTTGACATCATTATCGACGATGTGCTGGTGACCCACCAACGCGCTGACGGCCTCATTATGGCAACACCGTCCGGTTCCACCGCCTATTCACTCTCCAACGGCGGCCCCATCCTCGGGCCCAGCATTGATGCGGTAGTCTTGCAACCAATCTGCCCACACACCCTGACTTCTCGCCCCTTGGTGGTCGACGCAAAAAGCGCCGTTCGCGTGCACCTGTGGGACGATAAAGTGTTAGAGGCTCAAGTAGTGTGCGACGGTCAGGTCTATATGCCAGCCACCTTGGGGGATATGATTGAAATGCGTGTAAAACAGCAACGCGTCACACTGTTGCACCCCACCTATTACGATTACCACCGAATATTGCGAGAGAAACTAAACTGGGGGTAACTTTGTCACAGTCGGCTCGTCGATACACTATTATCTTATTATGAAGAACGTAATCTCTCAGGCCAATTTGGTCTGCTTGGCCCGCGCCCTCGGCAAACTATGTGCCGCGATGATTGTCTGCGCTCCATTGGCAGCCTGCAGCGGCAATCCGTTCTGGCTACCGCCGGCGCACAAAATATCGATTCAGCAAGGCAATCTGCTTTCAAAGAAGCAACTGTCACGGGTGAAAGTGGGCATGAGCCGGGAAGACGTTCAGGCCCTGATCGGTTCACCGGTGAGTCGATCCCCGTTTCACCTCGACCGCTGGGACTACGCCTTTACTCAGGGGCCATCCGGGGATGCCATCGACGCTCGCGTATTCACGGTGAAGTTTGAAGATAATGTGGTCAGCGATATCGAATCGAACGCAGATTCCACCTCAGGAATAGTTCCCGAGCAGCGTCGTTTCTGGGAAATCCTCGCACCTCGAAGCTAAGTCGTCAAAACTTTTGACGCGCGCGGCGGCGTCGAAGCTCCATCGGGTCCTGCTGCAAGGGCCGGTACACTTCAAGCCGGTCGCCCGATTGCAACGGGTAATCGTCGCTGATCCGAATCGAATAAACCCCAAGCGGCGAGTGTGCAGGATCCGCTCCTGTGCCGACATAATCAATCCCCGCTTCTGCACTCAACAACGCTGCCGCTCTAGCCGTGGTCCCGCGTGGTACAGCCAATTCGACTCGCTGACTTTGGCCGGGTTGTGCCAGAACCACACTAATGTCGATGCTCTCTTTGACGCTCATCTGATGTTTGGGACCAACTGGGCTACTGAGCAGTCAATTTGTGGTACGTCCAATATCGCTTGCCCGTTCGATAAACGCATCTACCAATGTGTCGCAGACGCGGGTTATGACCGGTGACAATGCTCGGCCCATGATCACGCTGGAAAATTCATAGTCCACCAGCAAAGTAATTTTGCAACCCTGATCTCCGAGCTGTTTGAAATCCCACTGGCCGCGCAAATGCTTGAACGGACCCTCGTCGAGTTCCATCTCAATGCGTTCATCGCTAATGAGCTGATTGCGCGTTTGAAACTCGGTTTGCGAGAACACCGCGTTGATGCAGACCGATGCGAACTGCTCGTTCTCGGTGAGCGATTGAACTGAACCGCCTTTACACCAAGGCAGAAACTCGGGATAAGAATCTACATCCAAGACCAACGCATACATGTCTTTAGCGGCGTACGGGACTAAGGCTGATCGTTCTATGGTTGGCATTTAGGACTAATCGCAACGTCTGAGAGCTTAGGACCGTATAATTGCCTAATGGGCAAGAAGAATAAACCAGACACGCGTGCCGGAGACGGCCAGATAGCGAGAAACAAGCGTGCCAACTTTGATTATCAAATTAGTGAGAAGTTTGAAGCGGGTATTGTCCTGCACGGCTGGGAGGTAAAGAGCCTGCGCGCCAGAAAGGTCCAGTTCGTCGACGCATTCGTGCAAATGCGCGATGGCGAAGCCTGGCTCTATGGTTGCGGCGTCACCCCCTTGATCAGCGCCTCCACCCACCACGCTACCGTGTCCCAGCGCCCTAAAAAATTGCTGCTGCATCGGAAAGAACTGGCGCGGCTGATCGGGTCGGTCGAGCGCAAGGGCTTCACCATTGTCGGCATTCGGATGTACTGGAACAGGGGGCTGGTAAAGGTCGAAATCGGTCTGGCGAAGGGGAAAAAGGAATACGACAAGCGCGCTACCATGAAAGAGCGCGATTGGCAGCGAGACAAGGCCCGAGTGCTGAGCCCACGTCGCTAGGCGATGCCTTCAATCAGGAATCGACATCGTGATTGCGCCAGAACGCCGGCTCGCCGCAGGCTTTGTCAATGTGCACAAGGTTAGCCTCGTGTGCCTCCAACTCAGCCGCGGAGGCTTTTATCACCGGCAAGTTAAGGCCCAGTTCCGCCATCGGTACGTGATTGTCGGAGCCTACGCTGTTTTCCTCGACGTCCAATGACAGGACTTCCTGCCCCCCGGTCATGTACAAATAAACGTCAGCAAGTATCTCGGAGTCCAGCAAAGCGCCATGCAAGGTTCGCTGAATGTTGACACCCAGACGCTTACACAAAGCGTCCAGATTATTGCGTTGGCCCGGATACATTTTTCTCGCCAACGCCAAAGAGTCAGTCACCGTGCAAATGTCCGCCAGCTTGATGTCCTGACCTAACAAGCGGAACTCATGCTCGAGAAAACCGACATCAAAAGGTGCGTTGTGGATGATCAGTTCAGCGCCCTCGATAAAGCGATAAAACGCGTCCGACACCTGCACAAAACGCGGCATCTCTACCAATTGTTCGTTGGTAATGCCGTGCACCTCCATGGCCCCTGCATCGATCAACCGATCCGGTTGCAGGTACTCGTGAAAGGTATTCCCGGTGAGCCGCCGATCGCGCAGCTCCACGCACCCAATCTCGATAATGCGGTGGCCGTCCGCGGGTGATAAGCCCGTGGTCTCGGTGTCGAGAACAATAGAACGACCCCCAGTTTTTTCTGCACTCATACGCTTAACCCGATCTTCCCATTTCATCGATACCTCGATTGGCCAGATCGTCGACCCGTTCGTTTTCGGGATGCCCACTGTGGCCTTTTACCCACTCCCAACGAACGG
This sequence comes from uncultured Granulosicoccaceae bacterium, assembly GCA_937951695.1. Taxonomy (GTDB): domain Bacteria; phylum Pseudomonadota; class Gammaproteobacteria; order Granulosicoccales; family Granulosicoccaceae; genus Granulosicoccus. The sequence goes on from CALFBL010000114.1 coordinate 4,058, forward strand.
TGTGTTGCGTACTAAGTTCATCAATTTTTTGCCACAAGTCGGCGTTTTTAACGTCCTTTTTTGCAGCGGTCTTCCAACCGTTTTTTTTCCAGTTGTGAATCCAGTCGGTGATGCCCTTGCGCACGTATTGTGAATCTGTGGTTAAGATCACGTCGCTGGGTTGTTTTAAGGCGCTCAGTGCTTCCACCACGGCCGTCATCTCCATACGATTATTGGTGGTTTCGCGCTCTCCGCCAAACAGTTCTCGCTCGTGTTTTCCGGAACGTAGAATCGCACCCCAACCGCCCGGCCCGGGATTTCCCCGGCAGGCCCCGTCGGTATAGATTTCAACAACTGGCATTGGCGTCAGGATTTATCCGGTAATGAGCGCCGTGCTGCTTCGATCGGTACCACTCGCCCACGGGTGTGAGCTAAAGCATTGACTTGCAGGCTTGCGCGTTTAGGTAACCAGGCTTGACGACGCAGATTCATCGGCAGCGTCTGTTTACGCGCTCGCAGTACATACAGCCCGCCCATCCCGCCAATGCGTTGCTGCACCGCTTCCAATCGACGCAGTCGCCACAGCAAACGATGGCTGTTGATCGGCGGTCGAATAAACAACGATTCTTGGTGCAAGACACGATAATCCAGCACCGAGAGCCAATCGGACACCCGTGACTGCGAGTAGAAATGCCCGCACCAGGGCTCACGGCGGCGCCAGCTTGTTATCAGGTGCCGCAGACCAAATGCACTGTAGGGGTTAAAGCCGATGATCACCACCTGGCCATCGTCCGTCAGGACTCGATCGGCCTCACGCAGCGCTTGATGGGGTTTTGCGCAAAAATCGAGGGTGTGGAAAAAAACTACCAGCTTCATTGTCTCACTGGCGATTGGCAAACTCAGTACGTCACCGTGTATATCCGCAGGGCGCCCCGGCGCATCCAGAATTATCCTGCGTTGCAGCCCAACCCGATTGAGCATGTCGCGTTCAGGCGCTAGATTGCCAATCTGCAGGCCCTGATAGCCAAAAATATCCGACAAGCAATGCGAGAGCCTTTGTTCCAGCTCGCCGAGAATAGACTGACCCAGCCCAGACGCGTACCATTGGGCCAATGGTTGCTGGGCCTCTAACCAATCGGTGGGGTGTTTCGGCACTGCCATACCCAACGTCCTTAAGATTTTCACTTCCGAACTTATAATTATAACGACCCCGATGAACGTACGCTCGACTTTGATAGCTTTCGTCGCAACTTTAACCCTCATGCTAGCCCTACCCCAGGCTGTTGCGAACGGATTGATTTTTCTGCCCGAGCTGGGCAATAACGAGCTTGGTGATCGCGCCCTGAGCCGTGATGTTGCTGACGATCACGTCTATACCGGTGATCGCAATATCCCGGAGGTGGTCGAACAACGGCCCTTAGCCGTTGTTCGCGAGGACACCGGCGTGCACGCTCCGGATCTTACCGAACTCTCCACCGGCAGCCTTATTTGGGATTCAATCCGCCAAAGCAATGCCATTCCGCTCAATGAGTCCGAATCTGTAACCCAATTTCAACAACGATATATCGAACACGCCCACTACACGAATCTAATGCTGGAGCGCTCGCGACCCTACATTGCTCACTTGGTCAAAGCGTTACACCAGCGTTATTTACCGGTCGAATTGAGTTTGTTACCAGCTATCGAAAGCGGCTATCAGCCGCACGGTGTGAGCTCTAACAACGCCGTGGGATTGTGGCAAATCGTGCCTATTACAGCACGTGAAATTGGTATTCTTCGCACGCCTTGGTACGATGGCCGCGCCGACGTGGTGACCTCAACCACGGCCGCAATCGATTACTTGAGTTACTTGAACGCGGAATTCGAAGGCGATTGGGAGCACACACTAGCCGCCTACAACGCAGGGCCCGGCAGGCTCAGACGGGCAATAAAAAGCAATGAAGAAGCCGGCAAGCCCACCCATTTTTCTGCCCTCGATTTACCCCAGGAAACCAGAAATTACGTGCCGAAATTTATTGCTTTGGTCGGGCTGGTAAAGGATGCAGAACAAACGATCATCGAGTTACCGTTGGTCGACACTGATGATGCCTTCAAGCGCTATGAATTGCCCACACGCGTTAGTCTCGATAGATTGGCTACGCTCACCAATATACCGCATGAAACGCTCAAAAACCTCAACCCGGGTTTGATCCATGGGATAACCCCGCCCGACGGCCCGCACACCGTGTATTTGCCAAAAGAACGCGCTTCTGAGTTTGAAACCCTGATCGCATCAGCGGTCCCTGAGAATCTGTTCACCGTGCCGATCAGCCATACCGTGGCCAGCGGCGAGACCTTGGGAGAAATCGCACTGCGCTACGATATGAGTATGCAACAGCTGCAATCCATTAACCATCTGGATTCTGACCGCATTCGAATTGGTCAGAAATTGTCCGTTGTCGATAGCCGATTTTTAGAACAGCCAAAATTAATACAGTATGTCGTCTCTTCTGGCGATACACTATCCGACATCGCTGCGCAGTACTCGGTCAACGTTTCGGAGATTGTTACCGTCGCGGGTGAGCCACTTGCTTCCGATGTGATTAAACCAGGCGATACGTTGCAAATTCGCGTCCCCGCGCCCAACGGCGGCTGATTTTCAATGAATAATCGCCTTGAGAATCAGTCAATAATTCGACGCTGTACGCATATGTTGACGCCAGCGTTTCAAAAGCAAACAATACCGAACAACCGGCTGGCAATACGCCAAGCCAGACATTAATTATGCAGGGAGATCGTATGATCACGATTGTCGTTACTCATGAAGACGATCAGTCCGATGAGTTCGATTTTGATTCGTCACAAGCCACTATTTCTATTGGGCGACGATCAACGAACGATGTTTGTATTCCGAATTTATCCGTCAGTGGTCGTCATGCGCGTATCGTCTTCAACGGAGCTGAAGCGTGGGTTGAAGATCTAAACAGCACCAATGGAACTTATATCAACAGCCGTCTGATAAGCCGTCAGATACTAAACGATCGCGATGAACTCGTGATTGGTAAAACTCGTGTGCGTTATGAAAATGCTGCCGTGAACACACCACTGGATGCGCAGCCGGCGGATCAACCAACCCAAGCCGAGTCACCGAACATCGAGTCAATTGAGAGTCGATCAGCGCAGCGGCCTGCGAACGATTACCACGACTTTGAATCGTTGGATGATTCGTTGCCTGGCGAGAGCATCGACGAGACCAACTTTGAAGCCGTCAATGATAGCGAGCCGCAACGACCTGAACCGTTAGGGATTGCGCCAAACAAACCTCGCATGAGGCCAGCACAGGCAGCCGCATCGGCTGCGGCTTTATCGACAACGGCGATTGCTGCAGGTGCTACCAAGCGCGAATCATCAGAAGATATTTTCGAATCGTTGGCCAATGACTTGTCGCCCGCTGATTCCCATCAGATTAATCAGGCTGAGCGTGACTCGGATTCAGACCAGGATTTCGACGAACCTCGAGGTGCTGATCTCCTCGATGACGATCTTAACGAAAATGGTACGCCATTGACGCTGTCGCAAAAAGCCAAACTGGCTTTAGGATCCGATCGACGTAACAACCACGCCAACGGCTCATCCCACAGTCACGCTCCCGGGGTTGCTGACAAAGTGAATGAGCACAACACCGAAGCAGAGTTCGACAACGCCGTGGTAGCAGCTCCGCAAGTTGCACCCAAGAAAACGTCAACACAAGCCGCGGAAAAGCGCACCGGTGCAGTGATAGAAATTCGTAATGGCGCAAAGTCTGGGCAAACATTGCCCATCGATAAACCGGTTACCACACTGGGCCGTCCCGGCATTCAGATCGCTGCCATTATGCGAAAACCCGACGGTTATTTTCTCATGCACATTGAAAGCGATGACAGCGTCGATCGGCCAACGCTAAACAGCGATACCATTGGCGATGAACCAATGTTGCTTCATTCGGGCGATGAATTAAATGTCGCAGGCATCGACGTTAAATTTAATTTGTCGTAGAGATTTAATCAGTTAGAGTGCAACTTCCGTAATATCTGTTCCCCGACACGCTAGTCGGGAAACAGACCACTGGAAATATAACGGTCACCGCGATCGCACACGATCGACACCACCACCGCTTTCTCAAGCTCGCTCATCATGCGGATCGCCGCGGTCAGTGCACCGCCTGAAGACACACCCGCTAAAATTCCTTCCTCGCGTGCCATCGTGCGCGCCATCTCCTCCGCATCGCTTGCCGACACATCCAATATTCGATCGACTCGGTCGGGCTCGTAGATTTTAGGTAAGTACGCTTCCGGCCAACGCCGGATACCGGGAATGCTGGAACCGTCTTCGGGCTGTACACCGATGATCTGGATGTCTGGGTTTTTGCCTTTTAAATACCGCGATACCCCCATGATGGTGCCCGTTGTGCCCATGGAGCTCACAAAGTGTGTCACTTTGCCACCGGTGGCGTTCCAGATCTCCGGGCCCGTTGTTTTCACATGAGCCGCCCAATTGTCCGAGTTGGCGAACTGATCCAGCACCAGACCTTCACCGCTTTCCTGCATGTGATGGGCATGATCGCGCGCGTACTCCATGCCTTGATCTTCAGTCACCAGAACCAGCTCTGCGCCATAGGCACGCATCAGTGAGCGCCGCTCCGAGGTCATGTTGTCAGGCATCAACAAGCGAAGTTTTAACCCCACAGTCGCCGCTAC
>CALFBL010000115.1 GCA_937951695.1 uncultured Granulosicoccaceae bacterium
CGAGCAATTCCCCGAAGAGGTCGCTTATAGACGTCTTTACGCCTCGTTATTGATCGAGGAAGACCAGCTTAGTAAGGCTCGGGCGCCCGGGTCTGGCTTTGGCGGGTGCTCATCACCGCCTTCTACGTGCGTAAAGTAACGCGCCAATTGCGTCGTTTCCAACAGAATATCAGCCGAGCGGCGACTGGCTCCTGTGAACACCGCTAACTCAACTTTCGATTCAAGCGCCTGAAGACAATTCAAAATGCCTGGATAGCTCGACACCGCATCGGCCCTGCCGGCAAGCGCGTCGTAGAAAAAATCCATCTCATCAACCAAGGCTTCACGTCCAATAAGGTGGGCTATCACCTTTTCCGGTACACCCAGACGATAGCATTCAAAAATCTCATCCCGGCTATAGCCTGGGCGGCCAAATTTCGCCGCTGTCTCGATAAAACTGTCCGGCACCGCTGAGGTACTTTGCAACAGCGTTCCATCCATATCCCAAATGATTAAATCAAGCTCATACACAGCATTATCCTTTCGCAAATTAATAACCTTAAAGACGTTAATGAAGCAATCTGTTTTCGGTTGTGTGTAGCCGTCTGCGTTAGCTCTTCAAGTTATCAGACGCTAGAAGTGTTGTTACACAATTGAGCGGTTCAAGGTGTGAAAGTCTAAGGTGTAAAAGCTACGACAAAGTCGCTTGATCTGCCGTGCACTGTGCGACCAAGTCGAGCGCTGTAGTTTCGGTTTTGGCCCGAAACGGTACTAGCCATATCTTAGCAAATGTCCGCTTTGCAGAATCAATGGCGATTCAAATAGAAAGCTCGCCGCCTAGTCTAGACTATTCAGAGTTAACTGAAATTCTTCCGGTTAAGTACACTGCTGTGCTGCCGAGCTACCGCGGCTGTGGGGCCTTGTAAAAATTAATCCTTCGATGCAGCTAAGGCTATTCAGCCCTCGACAGCAACTAGGTTACTCACCCATTGCGTAACCCAGTCGCACTTTAGTTATCTAGGGTACTTCAGTTGTCAAAAGCACCGAGCCTAATCCAAGCTCTCATCAACTCAGTCATTTCAGGACCACCAAGGTTTCGCAGAGAGCCTTCAAGCTCAGATACTATAGAGCTTTCTTCAACGATATATGGTGTAACGAAATTAATTCCCTGGCTCGATACTCGCGTCATGAGATCTGTAAACAGAACTTCACTATCTACCCAATCGGAATGACATCGTGTGCAACGTTGCTCAACAAATGAACTTGCAACGGAAGTAAACGTTACTGGCACTAAAGAATCGACGACTAATGGGTCACTGGATGCTCGTACTTCGTTGTAATTGCTCACACCATCGAGGTCTTCATCAAAATGGTAGAAGTTGAAGCGCTGAGATACATATTGGATATTTTCCGCGCTGTTGGTTCCAGTTCGATAGGTTATGGAGAAATCCGCAAGCGGGATGCGCCCATTGTCTGAGGAAAATAATACGTTTAACGGTTGCTGAGTATCCTTTGGTAAATCCATTACGGCTGTCCACGACTCATCGCCAATCCAAGTGGCCAGTACTTCTTCATCACCCCAGGTAATTTTTACCTGTAAAGAATCTGACATGACAGGTAGCACCGTTACATCAAAATACACACTGACCAAATCAGAAGGTGGTAAGGCTGGTTCCGTGAACGCAAGTGGATCCGTTCCCGATAGGGATTCCTCTAAGTTACTAAAGCCATCGCCATCTGCATCGTACTGAACGGTCTCAAACTGATCTGGATATATCTCAAGGGTCTGTGTTGGGCTTGTCCCTGTACTGAAGTCAGTTTCATAAGTTCCAAGAACTAGTGCCCCGTTACCATCGAAAAAAGTTACGCTTAAACGGTTATCAGTGTCGACAGGGAATATATCTGTTGCTCTCCAGGTTTCATCAATAAGCCAAGCAGCGTTAATGGTTTTATCGCCCCAACGAAGCTGAACTTGCAGTTCATTTGAGACGAAATCAGGAACAATGATGTCGAAGACAACGCGAGTTTCTGTCGTTGCCTCTGTAATGGTTTCTATTTCAGGAGGTGGCGGTGTGGTTTGAGTTGGAATTGATGGTGTGATTGGAGCTGTCGTTACTTCGTTTGAATCATCAGAAGGTGTCACGACATCCTGTGTTTCATTATCCTCGACAGTGTCGTCGTCAACCGTTAGAGAAGTAATTTCTCCGTCATTCGGATTGTCGGAAGCCAACTCTTGAGAACCCTCAGACGCGGCTCCTGAAACAGAACCTGAACCTGAACCTGAACCTGAACATGCAGATAGAATGAAAGTACTCAATACCAACGCAATTGTATGCAGTAATAATTTAGGCTTTGAAAAATTAGAAAGTATTGAGGATTTGGAAGACATATTTGTGTACTCGAATGGAGTGACTCGGCATGCGGGTTCATTGAATCGAGGAACAGAAGCGCAGTTGCTACGGTCAATGATGTAACGAAGTTATCATCGGAGTTGCCGCAGTAAATTGCGTATTAGGGGTTATGGGTAATGCTACCATCCGCTACTGCGTAAAATGAGGATCAATGCGTGACTTTGGGCCATTAAGGGGTGCTCTATAGTTCGTTGTACCAGTTCTATAAGCCGGTCCTATGAATGTCTTTTCTGGTTTGGTGTCAACTTATTTACTTTGCCTCTGTCGCAGTGATGTAGTATTTGGCTCTGGTAACGTAAAGCATCCAGTGTTACTGGCATCGGAACATTTTTTTGAATTTGATCAAAAGGGAGAAATTGAAAGCCCTCTTACGGTCAATTTTACTGAATCGATGCTTGCCGCCGAGGCGATTTTTCTCAAATTAAACGCAGACCCCTGTGTCGACTGATATTCTGCTCGTCGCGTGCACGCTGATAAATTATACTGACAACCGCTTCATTCCCAAACATTACCCGTGAATCATGAACTTTACATAGGCTTGATGTCAGGCACGAGCCTTGACGCTATTGATGCTGTTGTGGTTTCGATTAACAGCACCTGTGCACTTCAAGCAAGTCATACCGTAGCGATACCTAGTGATCTTCGTCAACAGATCCTAAAGATCAGCTCAAACCACCCGATTACGATAACTGATATTGGCACTATTGATCACACGTTGGCAAAGCTGTATACAACCGCGGTAATTGAATTACTTGAACAGGCACAAATACCCGCTAGCAGTATTACGGCTATTGGCAACCACGGGCAATCTGTTTGTCATCAGCCCACGGGGGCGTCACCCTTTACGGTCCAGCTAGGCGATGCCAACCTGATCGCCGCATTGACCGGTATTGATACCATTGCCGACTTCCGCCGAATGGATATGGCACTCGGAGGTCAGGGCGCACCTTTGGCATCCGCCTTTCACCAGTACTTGTTTCAACCGCGTGACTCGACAACCGTTGTACTTAATATCGGTGGGATTGCCAACGTCACGGTCATTGATACCCAAGGCAAGGTAACAGGCTTTGATACCGGCCCCGGTAACCTATTGATGGACACTTGGTGCGAACGGCACATCGGCAAACCCTATGATCACAATGCCGCCTGGGCAGAACAGGGGGAAGTTAATCATGCGCTATTGGGCCAATTCATCTCTGATGATTACTTATCAAAACCTCCGCCAAAAAGTACCGGACGAGAACACTACAACGCACGTTGGCTTGAGAGCCAAATCACCGGCACACTATTACCGCAGGATGTTCAACGAACGCTTTGTGAATTTACAGCGCTCTGCGTTGCCAAACAGTTACACAACTATCAACACGGAAGCTGTTGTGAAGTTCTTGTCTGTGGTGGAGGCGCAAACAATCCTCTACTGATGCTACGGCTACAACATCATCTATCAAAATGGCGTGTCATCCCCACATCCAAACGTGGTATCCCGGTCGACTACATGGAAGCGATGGCGTTTGCTTGGCTTGCCCGTCAACGCATGCACAATTTGCCAAGCAATCTGCCATCGGTCACCGGAGCTACAAAAAGAGCGTCACTTGGCATTCTCTATAGCGCACCAGGACTCAACGCATGAGTGATGAGCTACTAAACACACTTTCAACACTGGTATCGGAAGAACGCAATCCAGCGACCATGGATCTGGATACCCTGGACACTTTGGAGCTGGTCAGCAGAATTAACAATCAGGATAAACGGGTACCACTGGCCATTGAAAAAGAACTCCCACAGATTGCAAAAGCCGTAGATCTAATAACCGAAGCGTTTAAATGTGGGGGACGACTTATCTATGTCGGTGCAGGTACCAGTGGCAGGCTGGGCGTCCTCGACGCTACTGAATGCCCACCCACATTTGGCGTCAATGAAAATGCCGTCATCGCTTTAATTGCTGGAGGCGAAGACGCTGTGTTCCGATCCTTAGAAAGTGCAGAAGACTCACCGGAGATGGGGCGGCAAGATCTGCTTAGAAAGACGCTTGTCAAGAAGGATGTGGTAGTTGGAATCGCAGCGAGTGGACGTACGCCCTACGTAGTCGGTGCGCTGCAATACGCCACATCCATCGGTGCGAAAACGGTCGCGCTAGCCTGCAACACGGGTTCGGAGATAGCGCGCTATGCAGACATTGCAATAACACCGGTGGTTGGGCCTGAAGTCTTAACGGGGTCTACACGATTAAAATCTGGTACCGCTCAGAAACTGGTGCTTAACATGCTTACAACAGCCAGCATGGTGCGAGGCGGCAAGTGCTATCAGAACCTGATGGTGGACATAAAGGCCACCAATGCAAAACTGGTTGCTCGCGCCATACGAATTGTCATGCAAGCAACCGAGTGCAGTAAAAAAGAAGCCTCTGATGTGCTTCAACAAAGTCAGTATGAGGTAAAACCAGCTATTCTAATGCAACTCACAAATTCATCCTATGCAGATGCAATCAACACACTAGCGGAGCATTCAGGACATCTGCGCACAGCTATCAGTACGCAGCACGAATCAACCGAGAATTAGTCCTGTGGAACCACGACACTCAGAATGATTAATAGCGTTGAAAGAAATCAACAATCACCTTCACCGCCTGGGCTAATTCTTCATCGCTAACATCACAGTGCGTTACCAGCCGTGCTCCGTAGGTTGATGCGGACATCAGCACACCGTGTTTGGCACAGTGACTCACGAGGGCGTCACCGACACGGGCTTCAAATTCCAGCCAGACCATATTGGTTTGAGTCCAGCCGGGTTTAACCGTCACACCAGGCAAATGATCGAGGTGCGCTGCGAGTTCCTGAGCACGCCGGTGATCGTCTGACAAGCGGGCAAAACCTCTATCCAGAGCAACTAAACAGGCGGCGGCCAACACACCCGCCTGGCGCATACCACCTCCAGTTACCTTACGCCAACGGGTGGCTTCGTGAATGAAGGCTTTGCTACCAAGAAGTACAGAACCAACCGGTGCACCCAAGCCTTTCGACAAGCACAGAGACACGGTATCGAAAGGGGCAGCAACGGTTTCCAGCGACACATTCATGGCAACGGCAGCATTCGCCATACGAGCGCCGTCTAAATGCAACGATAGTTGATGCGTATCGGCTAATTCTCTTGCACGGTTCATATAAGCCACCGACTGAACCCGACCGTGCTGCGTATTTTCAAGACACAACAAACGCGTTCGGGCGAAATGCACATCGTCCGCTTTTATAACTTTGGCCACTTCATCCAGCGACAACTCTCCGTTGTCGCCAAACGCCACAGGCTGTGGTTGGATTCCGCCAAGTGCTGCCGCTCCCCCGCCTTCATATTTGTAAGTGTGCGCGTCGTGACCGACGATGTACTCATCCCCTCGTTGGCAATGCGTGAGCAATGCCACCAGATTCGACTGCGTGCCGCTGCACAAGAACAACGCAGCTTCGTGACCAAGACGCTCCGCTGCAACTGCCTGCAAACGATTAACCGTTGGGTCATCGCCGTACACATCATCACCAACCTCTGCCCTTGCCATCGCCTGACGCATCGCATCACTGGGCCGGGTCACGGTATCACTGCGTAAATCGATCAAGGTTGTTTCCTTAAGGCCTAATACGATGGTTCATGGACCACACAGACCAACAATCGGCCAGATTGGACCGATACGCGTACCGCTGTGCCTACCGCCGTTGTAGAACACGTCTCACGACTAGCGACCAGATTACTCAAGCCCAACGTGCTGCCACCCATCAACCGAGCATCGAGCAATGGGTACTCCAAGCCTGAAGTGTTCACGCCCGACACAGATTCTCGCGAGAATAAACTGATCGTGGTTTTGGGCGCTAATGACGCATCGAAGGCTAACGATGCGTGCACCAGGTGTGCCGCAATTGTCTCATCGACAACGGTAAGCGCAAAAGGCCAATCCTGTTGCAATGCCAACATCCAGTTAAACAGGGAATGATCGGTACGCCCGCCAGAGGCCGCCAGTAATGTCACCTCGCAATAGCCTGCGTCTACCAATTCAAGCAAAGTCAATTCGAGGTCACTACGGTTTTTTTTCGGTGGATGTGCGCGTAGCTCGGACCCTCCGGCTACCGCCTTCTCCAAAACCATCGGGGGTACGCTATCGCAGTCACCCACAATAACCTTGGGTGTCAATTCACAGCTGGCCGCATGCACCAAACCACCGTCTGCACACCAGACATCCATTTCGTCCGCACCGGTCACGTATTGCAAGCTCGATCGGCTAAACGACCCTGCAGCAAACACCAGAGCTCGATTTTGCACTATTGCAGTTCATCGTTGATGTATTCATCAGCAAAGCTCAATGCTCTGGAAAAACCCTGAAGCGTAGCTTCATATTCCTCACCTGACGAATCATCGACATCAGCAAGTATGGTAACACCCAAGCCTGTACCACTGCGAAACAGCGGCATCAGATCGTCGCGAATGAAACGGCGCTCGTTGACCACCAATCGCGTCACACCGTTACTGACGGTGACGATTGAACCCGGCACGGGGCCGAACGAGAAATTGTCAATCCGCCATGAAAGCAGTCCGGGTGAGGCAATGGTCTGGCCAGGAAATCTCAGCTCGACGATTGCACGCTCCTCGCTGCGCCGGGTAACCCGCAACATGTCGTCGTTCGCCTCTTCGCCAAGCGATACCAAGGGAACATCAAGGGTGCAGTTTCGCGCACCCTCCTCTGCCACGCAGGTAACTTGCCATTCCCCTAGATAGGCAGAGAGCCCTTCTGGCTGATTTTCTGTCACCGCTGATGAGTAATCAATAGCAGGCTGCTCAGCGTCTAATGCCGCAAGCACGGCTTCAGCTCGCTCTTCAAGACTGGTCGGTTCGTTAGCTGATTCATCGACCGGCTCGGCCCCGAGGGCCTCGTGGACCCCAACGAGAATCTGTAACTCTCTTAGCCGTTGCTGCGACATCTCCGCCAGACAATTTTTCGCCACCTGCTCAGCCTCGGCGCGTGAGGTAGCGATGTCCAGGTACCACAGACAGTTCTCACGTCGATAGGCGTAGAAAGCATTTTGTGCCCGATTGAAGGCAGCTCGCTGCCCGTTACGCAATTCTCCATCAATAAATTGCGTCAGATCATTCAGGTTCCTGTCCATTAAGTCAAGGTAGGTATCCAGGCAATCGTGGATCTCATCGTCCAGCTGAGATTGGCTTCGGCAGGCTTCCAGCGCGTCGTAACTGTGAGCTGTTGTTTGCACCATGCACAGCAGTGCAAACAATCTGGCAATACAAACGTTTCGAATGGGCATGGGGTAAATTGACCGAGTTCAAAATCGACAGGATATCAGGGGTGTTGCGTAAAATTGTGCAACTTCTTGTCACTGACGGGCGAATAACGTGTCAATACACTGTCAAATTCGAATCTTGTCCAATGGCCTTGTATACTTAACCGCGTGACATTCAGCAAATTTCCAGTGATCGGAATCAGAACCATCAACCTCCAATCTCCATATCATCAGCGCGGATCGGCCGTACTCTGGTCATTGTTAGGACTGATAGCGTTCGCGGCTCTGGGCTGGTTTTGCATCGCGCGTCACGTACCCGTACTTGAAAAACGCTTGAAAGCCGGTGTCGAATCGGTGCTTCCGGCAGCCTCGGCCAGCTCGGTAGCGGTTTCAATGAACGGCTACACCGCCCGGCTTAGCGGTACTGTACCCAACGACAGCGCCAAACTTGACGTCGAGAACGCAGCCTCCACAGCGCCCGGAGTGCGCCGGGTATTAAATGAAATCCAAGTGGTTGCGGCCCCAGTGTCAGCCGCCCTCGACAGTAACACCACCGTAACGGTGGATACCCCGCAACCAGAACCGACGGAACAGGAAGGCGCAGCCGTTCCGGCGCCGGAGATACCGGAATCGCTTGAAGCACCTGTTGCTCCTGAAGTCGCACCGATCACAAGCACTGCCGATGAGCCGGCCGAGACGCAAACCGCTGCAGCCGTTGAGCAACCTGAACTAAATATTTCAGTAGCAGAGCGATCCGTGACGATTACCGGACGGGTTCAGGAGCAGCGCAGTTTGCGAGCGATCATCGAGGCGGTGATGACAACCTACGATCTTAATTACATCGTTAATGATGTTCAGACCACAAGCACCATCGCACCGATGACTTGGATGGACGGCTTGGTGGCTTCCATTCCGGCGATAGAAGACGTCCAGGAACCGTCAATTAATGTCTTCGACACTCAGATCACACTCAGTGGGATCGTGGATTCCGAAACGAAAGAACAAAGCGTGTTGGAAGCGGTTCGAGACAACCTACCCAATTTCGTTGTGATTGACCGTCTGCGGGTCGAAGCCTCGGGATTAGAGCCGAAAATAGACTCAGAAACCACCCGTGCGCAAGTTGAAGTGCAAGAGCAAGCCCGTGCGGTCGAAGCGCCACGCATTGCTGAAGCAGCACGTAGGCAGCAGGCACTGGCTGACGCAAGCGCCCCCTCGGCGCAAGAGACCGAATTGCCGAACGCTCCGACGTCAACCGAGGCACCGGCTGAGTCTGAAACTCCAAGCACGCAGGATTTGGCTAACGCCCAAGCGCTAGAAGCAGAAAAATTTGCAGAAGCCCAAGCAGAAGCCCAAGCAGAAGCCCAAGCAGAAGCTCAAGCAGAAGCCCAAGCAGAAGCTCAAGCAGAAGCCCAAGCAGAAGCTCAAGCAGAAGCTCAAGCAGAAGCCCAAGCAGAAGCTCAAGCAGAAGCCCAAGCAGAAGCTCAAGCAGAAGCTCAAGCAGAAGCTCAAGCAGAAGCTCAAGCAGAAGCTCAAGCAGAAGCTCAAGCAGAAGCTCAAGCAGAAG
>CALFBL010000116.1 GCA_937951695.1 uncultured Granulosicoccaceae bacterium
ATGTACTACCCAATGAACGCGAAGCGAAAAGAGGCAAACAGTAAGTGATATCGCGCCCCGTTCCAGATATTGATAGCGACCATGGATAACCAACCCAACGAAAACCACTCGCCCGATTGGGTACCCACTTTCGTGCTTGCCGTTAAGGGTTCGGCAAGCACGCTGTGGACACCTACTCGACTGAACCCAGATTAGTTACCCGCATAGAAGCAATAGAACAAACCATCGCCGCCAGTACGCTTCAGTGCATCCTGACTGCAACCGGCTGAACCGTGCGCGGAGTTCCATGACACCATGTGGCGATCGTCACTCAAACCAGCGCGGTCATGGTGACCGACAATCGCTGAGCCCTCTTCCGAGTTTGTCCAGTTACCGCAAGTGGTGTCGCCACCAGCGGTTGAATACATGCCTTCAGGATCCGAACCCGTCAGTATGTCGTGTTTGTTGGGGTTATCACCACGAGCGTTGATCTTGTCGCCGCTTTCATCCAGACCCGTCTCCAAGTTAATGCCGCCGGAACCGTGGTGCAATTCTTCCACGTTGTTCGCAATCAATTCGCCCTTGGCGTTGTACCACGGGCCAGAACCAATTCGATCTCGCGCGTTAACGCCCGGGATAACTTTTGGGCTGTCGCCAGAACGATCAATCACTGGAGAAACGCTTAAGTACGCTTTCCAGTTGGTGATTTCTGAACCGGCACGAGTTGCCAGCAATGCGCAGTGCGCATCAGCCCCTTTCAGTCCATCTAAGTCGCCACCGTTGCCAATAGGCTGACTAGTAACAAAGAAAGTCATCTCATTGTCTTGAGCAAAGCTGTTAGTGCTTGGCAACGCCCCGAACAGCGCGACGCCCAAAATAGCAGCTATGGACAGATCATTGTTTGAAATACGCATAGTGTGTGCACTCTCTCAAAGTGGAAATTTAGTATTGTGAACATTAGCCGCCGATGCGCGAGACACACCGTAGTGACTGCGTTCTGTTCACCCAAGCACTAAGCCAAGGCTTCGGAGCAGAGTACATGAGTAAGCCAGAGAAATTGCAAAAATTCTAGATCGAAGGGCCTAGGGCGTAATAAAGTTTATTATCTTGTAAGGCTTTTTCGCGTGCATGGCTCATTTCGCTCCACGCATCGCCACTTGTACACATGCGGTTTGTGGCTCTACGCTAAGGACGTGTCATGACCAAATTTCTCTCGCGTTCGAATCGACCATCGTGATCTCTGGGTATGTTGTCCGCATTGTGTTTTGCAGAGTGGAATACCATCGACACTGAAGTGTCACTATTGATACTCATGGCTTTACAGCCTTTTTCCGATGCGATGTGGGCGGGGACGGCGTCGGAATAATGCATTCGTGTACTTCTTAGACAGTAGTCTAGTTCTGGTGAAATAGACTGCCCGAGATCTCGTACCGTAGGATTTTCTCGTTAGCCACACGGGACGCGCGAGCTTCTCTTTAGTTCTATAAGAATAGGAAAACGAGCATTGCCGAATGACAAATACTGCTTCTATTGCTCTGTAACCGTCAAAATATTCAATCGTTTTGACGATTACAGAGCTCTAGGTTTAAGCAAATACATCCAATGAACGCTGACTGAAATTAGATAGATTAGGTAGAGCATACTGAATTGACGCGGAGTCAACTCCAAACCAATCTCCCAGCGTCGCACTGTACTGCTCTATCGCGACGGAGGGTATAAGCCGGGCTCTCGATTTTGTATATTCGGGGCCGTTAAAATCATAAGCCGGGAAACGACCCAACATGCGGCCTCCGCGTACAGATCCACCAGTAATAAAATGATGTCCGCCCCAGCCATGATCGGTGCCAGGGCCATTTTCGATTAAAGTGCGACCAAAGTCGGCTGCACTGAAAACGGCGACGTTATTCCACATGCCGATCTCGACCATGGCATCTCTAAATGCTTTAACTGAACTAGCAAGTGATGCCTGCATACCCGGAAGATTTTCATGTTGATTCGCATGAGTATCGAAACCACCTGCATCGACGAAGAAGATTTGACGTTTCATGCCAAATGCGTTGGCAATGCGTATCGATTTAGCTACATTTTTGAGTCGCTTTCCATAGGCTGTTACTGGAAAAGACACACCAAAATCTGCCGAATTAGTAAATTCCAATTCGTAATCATCTCCTGCTAACATGGATTCGCGCTGTAACTGTTGATAATCTGAACCAAGCATACTGGAAGCATCATCGTATTCGGCTCTAAACCACGTACTAAGCTTCTGCCGAACGCGATTCATTTCATCTTCGGAACCAAGCAAAGATGTGACTCTTTCTACCGCGAGTTTGCTGGGGCCTTTTGGCGGAATTACGTAGCTCGGCACCTCGATCGCAGCGGAAAACAGGTTAGTACCTGAGGTACTGATCGCCCCGAACCTTTCGTCACCGACCATGTTGCGTGCGTGCAACGAATCCATAAACCTGCCCCCCCATCCTGTGCGAGCACCCTCTGGTTCAAGACCTTGCCAATAGTTTTGTTGGTCATTGTGCGAGAACAACGCTGGCGGCAGTTTTACGCTGCGGCTTTCGTAGGAATTACGATCTGTAGGCTCAACCAGCGCACCCACACTTCCAATGAAAACCAGTTCCTCTTCATTGAACAACTCTCTCAGTGGGGCGAGCTCACGTGGTACAGCATACTTTCTGCCCTCGGTAGCAAGTTGATCAGATGGAGTTAATGGCAACAGTGTTGAACGCGCGCGAGATGCATCTGTGCCTAGGGTGGCATACGCATTCATTAGTGTTTGGCGTACGGATGCCATCTGGTCATAATGCGGCTGATCGAAGGGCAGAATGGTATCGTTGTGATCCATGCCTCCTCGGCTAAACACGCAAACCAGTGCCTTATAATCGCTAAAGTCAGCAGCCTGGGCGTACGCGGAGCGCGAACCGACAGCCGACATGAACAAACCGCTCATACCGGCCCCGGCCAGTGCAGCCAGTAGCTCTCGACGCTTCGGGTTAAAATTTTCTTGGGTCATCGAATGTATCCCCTTAGTGGGTAACAGAGAAAGTGGGTGAGGTGATTGCCATTAAAGTGGCAACTCGCGCGCGAGCACGTAAATCTGCATCGAAGCTGCCCGGTTTCAGGCTAATTTCTGCAACTGCATCAACCATCATGTTTACCAGATCATCGGTAAGCCGACCACCGAGCAACAATTCATTGAGGTAGTTGACCAGTGCAGCGGGATCGTCCGCAACTGCAATGAGATCAGAGTAATCGGGTGAGAAGGGTTCGATGTCAGGACTTGTAGTGGTGCATGGTTCTGGGCCAAGATAGTTTCCATCTGGATCCGATGTGCACCCCTTAAGATCTGGGCTCTCCAGCGCCAAATGCGTCATCATATCGATGTATCCATAAAGTACATCAGATACTGCAATTTGCAGCTCCGGAACGGTTACACCTGCGGAACCGGTTCTGGTTCGCGGAGCAACATAGCCTGGTCGGTAGAAGTTAAAGACGGAAGGCGAACCGAGGTAGGCCATACCCACGAATTCGCTGGTATCGAAGAGCATTTTATCCCTCAAAATCCATTCCAAACCGTTCTGCGCTTCGAATGCGTGAAACCAGTGCGCAACTTTCAGCAAAGGCTCTCGCATTTTCGGTATTTCAGATGCACCATCTGCATCATTGAACACCGATTCATCCAACAGAATCGCAGAGATCGTCGCTTCCATACTTCCACGCGTTCCATCTCCGAATACTGTACCGTTCGCAGACTCGTAACGGCCATCATTGAATGCACGACTAACCCGTCTGATGTAAGCACGGGAGGGATCACTTGAGGTGAAACGTTGTATCAGGTGCCTACTAACAAACGGAGCTACATTTTTGTGGTTAAATATTGTTTTGAGAGCCATATCGATAGACTCCTCAGCTTGCACCCCTTCTGGAATAGTTATGCCAAGAAAGCTCTTTTCTCGTAATTCATGGAATTCAGGGTACACTACCATTGGGCTAGCCGATGCGAACTTATTGTCACGGAATCGACTATTCCAATTGCCTGTGTCATAACCAAGACCGGTAAACACGCGAGCCAGCTGAGCGACGTCTTCGTTTGTGTATGTAGGGACCGGATTTCCGGTCTCATCCCTCACTTGCGAACCATTGAGGTTTAACTCATACAATCCAATAGTAAACAGCTGCAAAATTTCACGTGCATAATTTTCGTCAGGTTCGCGACCAATAGTTGTATCACCTTTCTCATTTCGCATATATGTAAGCCATCTGGCCATCATTGGCGAAAAAGTCACTTCCTTTAAAAGTGTGCCGAAATTTCCAAACGCATTTCGATCAAGAACGTCCCGGTAATACATACTACCTGACGGTATACCGCCAGAATTTCCCTCACCACCTCCGACAACCAAGAGTTGAGACAATGCGAAGGTCATTCGGGTACGTAGATGGTTGTCAGTTCCTAATAATCCCTTCAACAAGTTGTACTTGGCATAGTGCCTATATCTTGGCACACCATTTGAGGTGGTCTTGTGATCCGCTAATGCTTCAGGAGCCGTTTCGACATGAGCCTTAGCGAACTCCTGCAACAGCCATTCGCTGGCGTCACGGCCCACCCACGCATCTATATCCGATTTGCTTGCCCCCATACCGGCAATGTTCAAGAAGCGAGAGGTCAAGTTTCGATCCTCGAGCAAGTTTAGAAGTTCGTTCGTAGCGGCTGTTTCATCCGGATTCTCATTAACAGGAGTATCCGCAGATTGATCAGGCTCGCTTGGTTGATCAGGCTCAGTTGGTTGATCAGGCTCACTTGGTTGATCAGGCTCACTTGATTGATCAGGCTCAGTTGATTGATCAGGCTCAGTTGATTGATCAGGCTCACTTGATTGATCAGGCTCACTTGATTGATCAGGCTCACTTGA
>CALFBL010000117.1 GCA_937951695.1 uncultured Granulosicoccaceae bacterium
GTTGTGCCGTGGATCCAGCGGCTCTCAGATTCTTTGCATGAGTACGGCTGCGCGCTGATGATTCAGTTAACGCATCTGGGCCGACGTACCACGTGGGACAAAGGCGACTGGCTGCCTTCGGTGTCGTCTTCAAAGCACCGCGAACCGGCACACCGAGCGTTTCCCAAACTGATAGAAGATTGGGACATTGAGCGAATCATCAACGACTTCGCCGACGCCGCTGAACGTATGAAAGCCGGGGGGATGGACGGCGTTGAGCTACAGGTGTATGGCCATCTACTTGATCAGTTCTGGTCACCTCTTAGTAATGATTTGGTGGGCCCTTATGGCGCCGATACTTTAGAGAACCGGCTTCGGTTCCCCATGGACGTTGTGGATGCGATTCGCCAACGCGTTGGTGATGACTTTATCGTCGGTTTACGCTACACCGCCGATGAAGCCCAAAAAGGGGGCATCACCGTGGAGGAAGGCATTGATATTTCCAAGCGATTAGCTGATTCAGGAAAGATCGATTTTCTCAATGTGATTCGCGGCCGAATCCACACAGACCCTGCCATGACCGATGTGATTCCGGTGCAGGGTATGACCAACGCGCCACACTTGGATTTTGCCGGAGCAGTGCGCAAGGCCACTGGATTGCCAGTGTTCCATGCAGCGAAAATTCCGGACTTGGCCACCGCTCGGCATGCGATAGCGACCGGGCTTCTGGACATGGTGGGTATGACGCGTGCCCATATGGCGGACCCGCACATCGTACGAAAACTGGAAACCGGGCGCGAGAACGATATTCGGCCGTGCGTGGGTGCGACCTATTGCCTGGATCGTATATATCGTGGCGGCGAAGCGTTGTGTATTCACAACGCAGCAACCGGGCGGGAACTGAGCATGCCACACGAAATTCCAATGGCAGAGGTGAAAAAGTCTATTGTTGTTGTCGGCTCTGGGCCAGGTGGATTGGAAGCTGCACGTGTGGCATCGGCTCGCGGTCACAGCGTAACCGTATTCGAAGCCGCTGCAGAGGCCGGCGGTCAAGTGCGCCTAGCGGCCCAGTCACCGCGTCGACGTGACATGCTCTCAATCATTGATTGGCGCTTGGCGCAGTGCGCAAAACACTCGGTGACGTTCAAGTTTAATCACTGGGCAGAGCGTAAAGACATCACTGAATTAAACCCGGACGTAGTGATAATCGCCACCGGTGGGCTGCCCAACACCGAATTGTTTGAAAGCAAGCGAGGCGACCAAGCTTACGTGGTGAGCACTTGGGATCTGATTGCGCGGGATGCAACACCCGCCGAGCGTGTTCTAATCTATGACGAGTCGGGAGACCACCCAGCGCTGCAAGCGGCCGAGGTTGCGGCGAGCTCAGGTTCAGCTGTTGAAGTAATGACTCCGGATCGAACTATTTCACCCGAAGTCATGGCGATGAATTTGGTGCCGTACATGCGCTCACTACAGGACAAAGATGTCACCTTTACCACGGCCCGACGTCTTCTGGATGTGGCGAAAGAGGGTAACCAGTTGTGCGCGATCATCGGTACCGACTACAGCGATCATACCTACACACAGGCCTACGATCAGATCGTAGTCAACTACGGCACCATGCCATTAGATAAACTGTATTTTGATTTAAAGCCACAGTCCTGTAACCAAGGCGAAGTTGATCACAAAGCATTGCTCAGCGGACAACCTCAAAACACCGTACGAAACCTATCAGGGACGTTCCAGTTGTTTCGCATTGGCGACGCGGTATCGGCGCGCAACACCCACGCAGCCATTTACGATGCGCTGCGGTTAATGAAGGACATTTAAGCGACAATGCGAAGCACACGAACAATACACGTGGTCTCCTGTCACGCTGAAGGCGAAGTTGGGGATGTCATTGTAGGCGGTGTTGCACCACCGCCGGGGAACACCTTATGGGAGATGCGCAACTGGATCGCACAGGATCAAACTTTGCGCAATTTTATGTTAAACGAACCACGCGGTGGTGTTTTTCGGCACATCAATCTGCTGGTACCCCCAAAACACCCAGAGGCGCAAATGGGTTGGATCATCATGGAGCCAGAAGATACACCCCCCATGTCCGGTTCAAACTCCATTTGTGTCTCTACCGTGCTGCTTGAGACTGGCATCATCGAGATGACCTATCCTGTGACGAGCATAGTGCTGGAAGCACCTGGCGGGCTGGTTCGAGTGCGTGCAGAGTGTTGCAATGGCAAAGCAAGTATGATTTCTGTCCAAAACGTCCCATCGTTTGCCGGTGACATGGCTGTTGAACTTAATGTGCCTGGCTTAGGAGCCATCAACGTCGATACTGCGTATGGGGGAGACAGTTTCGTTGTGGTCGATGCCGAAGCCGTTGGCGTGGAACTTATAGCCGCCAACGCGAAAGTCCTCGCAGAGCTTGGCATCCGAATCACCAATGCGGCCAACGAAGGGCTGCGTTTCACGCACCCCGAGAACCCGGACTGGCGGCACTTCTCGTTTTGCCTGTTTGCCGGCAAATTAAACCGAACGGGAAAGCAATTGAACGCGAAAGCTGCGGTAGCCATTCAACCGGGAAAAATTGATCGCTCACCCACCGGCACTGCCGTGTCAGCACGAATGGCCCTGATGCACGCCGCCGGTGTCATGCAGCTAGGCGATACCTTCATCGCTGAATCAATCATTGGTTCCACTTTTAAGGGTCGCATTGTGTCTGAAACCCAAGTGGGTGGACAGCCCGCAATCGTTCCGGAAATTTCGGGCAGGGCGTGGATCACCGGCACGCACCAGCATCTACTTGACCCAGATGATCCTTGGCCTGAAGGTTATCGATTAAGCGATACGTGGCCAGCAAAGCCTAAAATGAATTAAACTTCGGTCCGATCACAGAAAACGCGAACGGTTTAAAACGATCATCAACGCGAGATGGTTGCCTGCAAGCTTTTCGATTAACTGGAATCAAAATCGGTAGCGCGCAGAAGGCAGTACGTTCGTGCTGTCTTACTGCTTATGACAAAATAAACTAGGCTGGGTCTTGCGTAGTTGCACCGCTGCCATCTCGGCCAACCGAGACGCCCCTCGAGGACTGAGGTGCGTGTCATCCTGTTTACCCTCCCAATAATTGCGCTGCTTACCCGGCTCTACATAAGCGTAGAGCACTTTTGAGGCCTCAGGTCCGAGGCCTTCGACAACTTCTCGGCTCATCCGGTTTAAATCAATTAGCGTAACCTGCATCTGCTCAGCCACGGCCCGAGTTGCCGCTGGGTATTCACCGAGCGTGTGCAGCAGAGCACCTTGACTATCGAACGATCGTCTCACAATCGGTGTGAGCAAAACCGGTGTTGCACCTTTTGATCGAACATCAGACACAAAGCCTTGCAAATTCGTGCGATACGTTTGCCACGCATCCGCATAGAGTTCTGGCGTGGAGTGTTTCTGATCGTTATGGCCAAATTGAATCAGCACAACATCCTTCGGACGAAGGTGTACCCATACGCTTTGCCAAACGCCTTCCGTTTTAAAGCTCTTGCTGCTGCGTCCGTTCTTCGCATGATTTATCACTCTGACGCTATCACAAACCAGCGTATCAAAGGGCTCCCCCCAGCCAGTATCCGGTCGCTTCGTGTGACTTTGATCAGCAAGGGTCGAATCCCCTACTAAATGCACGGTGCTACCGTTAAAAGCTGAGTTGTGCAAAACACACAGTGTGATGATTGCTAGGGTCGCCACTAACAAGACCACGCCGAAGATAGGAATGACTTTCATTGATGATGATTTGCTTAAAGGCTGGCCGCGAACTGTAAACAAAGATCCACCGTAGCGTCCATCGGTAATGGGTCGGCGCCAGTCTATCGTGGATGGACGGGGTTCAGAGCGAGTTTATGACCGGTCTGTGATGCGCCTATCGAACCAATCCAGATGCACTGTGTCCTAGCGAAGCCCACCACAACCTTGGAGCCTTCTAGGTCTATGAAAACACTGATACTAAGTGCGATTCTGAGCAGTACGATATTAATGACGTCGACGGCCAATGCTGCTACGGCGGTATTTGCTGCCGGGTGTTTCTGGTGCGTTGAAAAGGATTTTGAAGCATTGGACGGAGTCAGCTCGGCGATTTCTGGTTTCACAGGCGGCACCGCTGAAAACCCAACATATCAAGGGGATCACACCGGTCATTATGAGGCTGTCGAAATCACTTATGACCCATCCATCGTCAGCTACCAAGAACTGCTCGATCATTTCTGGGTAAATCATGACCCATTTGATGCCAAGGGTCAATTTTGCGACAAAGGCCCCAGCTACCGCAGTGCCGTGTTTGTTGAAAACGACCAGCAGCGAGCGCTTGCTGAGCAATCGAAACAACGCGTAGCCGAACGATTTCCTGGTCAAACAGTGGTCACGCCGGTATTACCGCTGAAAACGTTTTACCCGGTTCACGGTGCTGAGGAATACCACCAAGATTATTACAAGAAGAGCCCCGTGCGCTACAAGGCATACCGCTACGCTTGTGGTCGTGACAAACGCTTGAAATCAATCTGGGGAACAGACGCCACCCTCTAATTGACTAATCGCACGATCAGTACAAGTACGTTAACACCTAACGAGGTTCCTCTCAGCAACACACGGCGAGGGGCCTCGTTCCCCTGCAATTAACCGTTAACTGACTAGCCGCCACAGGCACATTGCGCTGAACAACCAAACGCCAATGACGCAGCCTGCTGCTGCCCAATTCGCCATCGGCTTATGGCTTGTATTCGCTGCACCGCGATACTCCGTCATTAATTCAACAGGTATCAGTCTAACCACAAGCCAGATTCCTAAGGGAACAATGATCAGGTCGTCCAGATAACCCAAGACCGGTATAACATCAGGGATCAGATCAATTGGGCTCAGCGTGTAGGCGGCAGTCCCAATTGCGATGATTTTCGCCATGCGTGGTGTTCGTGAATCGCGCCCAGCTATGTAGATTGCCGCGATATCGATCTTTAACTGATTAGCCCACAGTTTTAATTTGTTAAAATACACGGTCAAAACCATGACTAGGCATAATTAAAGGCATGTTCTCGTCTAAAGTCACGATCCATCAATAAAGACGCTGCTGATCATTAAGTTTAGCAAGGAAGGTCTTTGAGCATATACCCTGGACATCTCGCCTTACCTTTGGTGGCGTGTGACAGGCCCCGGACTAACATCTGCCCGCTGTGGGCAGACGACGCCGCACTAATGAACGGTCTTACAAACCGCGGTTAACTGAAAAGCACTGAATTTTTGCTGACTGCGATGTCAAACGATGAGATTTTTGCAACTACTCACCTTATAGGCCGAAAACCACCGTTATTTATAAATTTGAGTGGGTACGCATTGCAAACCAAGCCATTTTCTTCCGCCAATTTTTACGCAATGTATCAGGTCGTATCTCTCTGTCTCATATTTTTCATTCTGCTTTTACCTCACTGAAAGCGGGTCGATACCCCAGTATGAATACATCGCCCATCGGTCTTCTGAGACCATACGGCAACGCGCAAGACGCAGCGCCCCATCCGCAGCGAGTGGCTAGGCCAATCGGTAGGTTCAGCTATCGGGCGCTATTCGTATTGGCCGCTTTGTTTGCACTATCAACATCCACTGAGGCGGCAACGCCGCTGCATTTATTCAGCTGGGACAGCTATATCGACCCCGAAGTGGTCGCTGAATTCGAGCGTGAATTCGACGCGCAACTCGTTATCGAAGTCTTCGACTCAGACAGTCAACGTGATGTCCATTTGACCAACAGAGATGGCCGTGGATATGATCTGATCGTGGTCGACGGTACACAGTTAAATCGCTACGCCAGCCGAGGCTGGCTTGCCCCGGTAGACGGACTCGACATAGCCAATCGCCAGTACGTCGATAAGCGATGGGCAACGGCGGTACCTGGCGCTGAGCGCTATGGAACTGCGTATTTCTGGGGTACGCTCGGCATCGCTTGGCGAGAGGATTTATGGCCCCAAGGGTTTACGAGCTGGAAACAATTTCTTAACCCAAGCCCTGCGCTTAACGGTGGCCTAATAATGACCAGCCATGCTCGTGAATTGGTCGGTATTGCCTTGAAAGCCGCGGGAGCTTCCGCTAACGTAGATGATCCTAGCATCATAGATGCCGCCGGCACTCACTTAATCAACCAAACCGCATCAGTTGGGTACTACGGCTACTTCGACTTAGATGAAACAGCGCCCTTGGTTCAGGGCAGTGCCATTGCTGCGATGATGTATAACGGCGATGCTTTGGTTCTGCGAACACATAATCCCAAGATACGCTACGAAGTGCCTGAAGAAGGCGGGCTCCTCTGGATCGACTTTATGACGTTGTCTGCTTTTTCAAGCCAACCCGAACTTGCCGCCGATTTCATCAACTTTCTCAACCGACCAATTATCGCTGCACGTCAGGCCCAATATCTTCAGTACGCTTCACCGAATACTGGTGCGACTGAGTTATTGCCCACATCGTTTCTCAGTAATGAAGATATTTATCCGAAAGATGCGGTGATCGCTAAGTCTGAGTTCCTTCAGCCGCTGTCCACTCAAAGTCAACGGCGAGTCAATGTCATCGGTGCACAGCTGATGGCACACCAACGATGACTACTCGACTAGGCACGCGCCTACTGATCTCATTGTTTCCAATCGTTCTGGTGGCATTTATAGTTGTCGGATTCGCCGTCTACTTTCACATCAAGAGCAGCGCGAGCGCATCTCTGGACGCACAGATGACACGGGCTCTGGAACAGACGGCGCGGGAGTGGCAGAACCTCATTGACACTCTGCAATCAAACGCGCAGCTATTTGCGTCATCGGATCTCATTGAGCGCTATGCCGTTACCGAGGATGAATCAGAACGCGTTGACTTATTACAACCGAGTTTGCTACGACAGTTTACTCGCTATCAACAAGCGTATCCTAATTACAGCGAGATTCGCTTCGTGCTACCGGATGGGGTTGAAGATACGCGCATCACCAGGGACTTCGTCCCCAATCTATCTGAGGACGAATCAGCGACTGAGTGGTTTCAGGGGTTACAACAAGACGCACTGGCCAATGGTGAAGCTGCAGTGATCGATTTCGCTTGGAATCCAGACACGGGCAGGCCCACCTTAATCGCAGGCCGAACAATCACTGTGTCAACAAATGGAATTCGCACGGCAGGTGTAAAAAGCCGAGTGGCAGGTTACCTCGTGGTATCGGCGGACATCAGCGGCTTTGCCGATGCGATCAGTTCGCAAAATGTGGGGCAGAGAGGTCAAATCGTACTCATGCATCGTGGCGGACGCACAGTCGGTACAGCGAGCAATACGCTAACCGAAACGCTCTCGCAAAGCCTTGTTCACCATAGAAATCAACATCCCGGGGCGAATCATCAGGTTGAAGACGATCACGGACACACCGTGAATGTCAACAAGCACTCGATGGTGGAACGTCATCTGGATCTGCCAGCCGGTATGACGGCCCATGTGCTTATACCTGAGGCCGAGTTCACAGCGCTTCGCCGCACGTTCGCGCTGCAAATTGGGGGAATCGCACTAATCGCTCTGCTCATTTTTTCAACATTGGTTTACAACGTGTTACGCCAGTTGGTTGTCAAACCGTTGCAACAGCTGGCATTAGCCGCAAGCCATTTGGGCGATGGTCAACAGGATATCGAGTTGGGCAATTGGCACAAAAACGAGATTGGCGATGTGGCAGAAGCCTTTAAGGAGATGCGTAGCAAGTTAGGGGCAACGATGCACGAGCTCACGACATCGCATGATCGCATAGCCGAATTGGCATACACCGATAGCCTGACCGGATTACCCAACCGCCGCGCTATTGCGTCGCTGATCGATTATCATCTACAGCAAAGCGAACCCCAAAGCGATTCCGCTCTTCTGTACATCGACCTTGATGGCTTCAAGCGCATCAACGATACATT
>CALFBL010000118.1 GCA_937951695.1 uncultured Granulosicoccaceae bacterium
GGCACCAGTATTAGCCACGGGTAACGCACATCGTTGGCGAGCAGAAAGAGATCGTCCTGAGTCTCAGCCACGCTAACGGTGTCGCTTGCCAATTGGGGGTGCAGTGTGAACATCCGATGCCCTTTCTGGCCCAATATCGGGCCCTATTTACCGGGTCCGACGGTTGGACCCACAGTATGCCCAGCATACTACTGATGGGTTCAGAGCAATTATGAAGATGCCACCATCATCAGACCGCCAAGGCCTCGAGTAATGCCGCTACCGCTTCTGCTCCAGGGTCATTGTGGCCTTTGAGCTTATCCGCTGACACGTAAGTGGCACGGCCCGCCTTCGCATTCACAATGTCGGCTGTTGCGTTTGCCCCTGCGCGAGCGGCCTTTGCCGCATTACCCACCCCACCGGACAAGGCATCCAATGCGGGTGACAACGCATCGATCATGGTGCGATCCCCCAAGCTCGCACCACCGACTTCCTGAATACGCTGTAAACCAGCCTGCAGTGAACCTACCATGTCCTCCCCCGACGCGGACGCGTCCCCGGCAGCAGTAAAGAAAATCGCCAGCAACACACCCGATGAGCCGCCCATGGTTTGACTGAGTTCAGTGCCAATGGCACGGTACAACTGAGTCATGTCCGCCAGTGGCAAATCCGACACCACGCCTTTCAGCGCACGAGCAGCGCTCGCTAGCGTCGTACCGGTATCGCCGTCCCCGGACTTGGCATCCAGGGCGTTCAAGGCGGCCTCTTGACCCATGAGGATATTGCAGCATCGTTCAATAACGGCTTGGCGCTGCGGGTGGGACGAGGCAATAGCCTTAATCGGCGATAGCCCGTCGGGAAGCGGTTGCACAACCGGGGCCGACAACCGGCGCATGCCCACCCAGGCGCTGGGTTCCACTGCCACAGACAAATCCGTTTCGTAGTGACCACTGAGCGGCAGCACAGACAGGGAAAACCCACGCATGTCCAACGATGTCATCAATTGAGCCGGGCCGATGATCCATTGAATGTTATCGGCGATGGCACTGTTGCGCAGTTCATCGGCTAGGATAGACATCTCAAGCGGCGTGGCGCCGCCGAGATTATTCAACAGAGCCACGTGCGGTGCGTTATCCATCGTGGATTCAAGTTTTGCTGTGACTTGCGCCATCGACGTTTTTGCATCGGTAAAGTCCACCTGCTCCACTCCCGCTTCACCGTGTATCCCGAGCCCGAGTTCGGCCTTGCCCTGCGCTATGCGTTCTTCCTTAGGCGAACCGGGAAGCGTACAGGTATCCAACGACATACCGATCGATTGGGTGTGAGCGATGATCTCACCGGCAACCTCTGCAATGGCGTCGAGATCGCGGCCCGCTTCCGCCATGGCACCTGCAATTTTGTGGACGAACAACGTACCCGCAACGCCTCGGGCCTGAGCTAAATCGGGTAAGGCGATATCGTCGTCAACGACGACCATTCGCACTTTCACGCCAAAGGTACGCGCTCGCTCGGCGGCCAAACCAAAATTCAGCCTATCGCCAGTGTAGTTCTTGACGATTAACAAGCAACCGGCCTTACCGCTTACCGCCAAAATGCCAGCCAACACCGCGTCCACCGATGGGGATGCGAAGACATCGCCACACACAGCGGCGGTGAGTAACCCCTTACCGACGAACCCAGCGTGAGCGGGCTCATGCCCAGAGCCGCCACCTGACACCAGCGCCACGTGAGATTTATCCCAATCGTTACGCACGACCACCTTGATGTGCGGGTAACCATCCAATCGCGCCAACGATGAGCCTGATGCGCTGAGTACACCGTCAATCGCATCGGTGACGATGGATTCACGAGCATTGATAAACTGGTCCATTATTTATTTCCTCTTTCTACGCGCGCACCGTCGCGGTCAAAGTACAAAGGATCTTTCAGCTGAATCGTGAGCGCATCGCCAACCTTAACGGTGCTGTGAGCATCTGCCAGTGTGATCACTTTATGCCCAGTCAATTTCAGATGCAGTCGCGTCTGATCCCCCAGACGCTCCACCCGGGTTACGCGCGCCGCCTGCCCATCAGCTGCTGTGCCTTCGCTGATTGCAATGTGCTCGGGTCTTAAGCCCAACGTGCGCGCACCCGACGGGGCCGCTGGAAACAAATCAGCCGGCAGCGTATTTATACGCGGCAAGCCCAATCGGGTAGCGACGTAAAGACTGGACGGACTCTCATAGATTTCTCTGGGCGTACCAAACTGCACCAGCTCGCCGCCATTGAGCACGCCGACTTCGGTGGCCAGTGTCATCGCCTCTATCTGATCGTGCGTGACATACAAGACGGTTGCTCCCAATTCAGACTGCAACCGTTTTAATTCCAATCTGAGATCCGCGCGAAGCTTGGCATCGAGCGAACTCAACGGTTCGTCCATGAGATAGATCGCGGGGTCTCGAACCAAGGCCCGACCGATCGACACTCGTTGCATTTCACCGCCCGACAATTCGGTCGCTTTGTTGTCGAGTTTATGACTGATGTGAAGCACTTCTGCCACCGCATCGACTTTTTTCTCAATCTGCGCTTTCGGGGTTTTTAGCACCGGAGACTTCAACGGAAACGCAAGGTTTTGGCGCACGCTCAGATGCGGATATAAAGAGTACTGCTGAAACACCATCGCCACATCACGCTGCGCTGGCGTCTCGTGTGTCACGTCCCGCCCATAAATCGTGACTTTGCCCGAATCGGGTTTTTCCAATCCGGCAATCAAGCGTAAGGTGGTGGTTTTTCCCGCACCGGTAGGTCCTAGCAACACCACAAAACTGCTGTCCTTAATGGTTAGCGACATCGACTCGACAGCGCTTTGACTACCGAATGATTTGCTGATGTTCTGCACGGTTACCTCAGCCACGATCAAGTACCCCTTCGTTCAATTCAGACATCAAAGCCTGACCGCTGCCCTGGTTAAACACAGTAAGTGTTTTCGCATTGAACGTTAACCCCACTTGGTCATCGAGCGTTGCCGGCACCGAGGCGTCTTGCCGCACCTTGACCTCCCCTGTTGCTGTCTTTACGGTGACAATCTGTGTGGTGCCTAGATATTCCGTTGCGAGGATGCGACCCTGCAAGCCATTGTGATAATTTGTCAAGGCGACGTGTTCGGGTCGAACACCCAATACCAGTTTGCCTTCAACGGATTCGCGCTGCTGTGGCACCGACAAACGTTGGCCGTCAAAATCTATCTGCGAATCACCCGTGTTGATAGCGCCATCGAACTCAAGGAAATTCATCGAGGGTGAGCCGATAAAGTCAGCGACGAACAGGGTCGCAGGTTTGTCGTAGATCTCCTGCGGGGTGCCAAACTGCTCTACCCGGCCCTCGTTCATAACAACAATTTTGTCGCCCATCTGCATCGCTTCAAGCTGATCGTGGGTGACGTACACCGTGGTGGCATTCATTCTGTCGTGCAGAGCCCGAAGCTCTTCGGCCATATGTTCACGGAACTCAGCATCCAGTGCGCCCAGCGGTTCGTCCATCATGAACGCTTTCGGGTCGCGCACAATCGCCCGCCCCAAAGCTACCCGCTGGCGATCTCCACCGGATAATCCCCCCACCGGTTTGTTGAGGATATCGGCAATGCCCAGGATCTCCACCACTTCGGCCAGTTTACGTTTAACGTCCTTGCGCTTCATACCCTGGCTGATCAGCGGGTAAATCAAATTTCGCTTGACGTTCATGTGTGGATACAACGCAAACATCTGAAACACAAACGCAATATCGCGCTTGGACGCAGGTTTTTGGCTGACCTCTTCTCCACCGATGTAAATGTCACCCGATGTTGGCATCTCCAAGCCTGCGATCATTCTCAGCGTCGTGGTTTTACCGCACCCCGACGGACCCAACAACATAAAAAATTCACCATCCTCAATCGTAAAAGACGATGAGTGCACGGCGGTAAAATCCCCAAAGGATTTTTTCAAGTTCTCAATAACGATTTTAGCCATGACTTACTCCGGAAAATGGCTAACAACGATGAACAGAACCGTACCGATCAACGTGGTGATAAAAGAGTAGGTGTAAGCCCAGAGCACAAACGGCTGCATCAACATAAACACTCCGATGGCGATGATGAGCGTTGCCACCATTTCCCAGGCGCCTCGCCTGAAGCGACGCAAACCGGTGAAGAAACTGCTCATTTGCGTACCGCTCCGAAGGTGATGCCGCGCAGTAAGTGCTTGCGCAGCACGATCGTGAATATCAGCACCGGCAACAAGAACAACGTAGCACCGGCGGCCACCGCCGGCCAATCAAGCCCGCCCACCCCGATAATGGTGGGTATGAATGGAGGGGCGGTCTGCGCAGTGCCCGAAGTCAGCAGCACAGCGAACGCGTACTCGTTCCAGGCAAAAATCAAACAGAAGATCGCTGTGGATGCAATGCCGGTGGCAGCTTGCGGCAAGACAACTTTGTAGAATGCCTGGAAGCGCGTATAGCCGTCGATCAAAGCCGCCTCTTCGTATTCGCGCGGAATCTCATCGATAAAGCCTTTCAGCAGCCAGACCGCCAGTGAAATGTTGACCGCGGTGTAGAGCAGGATCATCCCCACATGAGTGTCGGATAAACCCAGTTGCCGATACATCAAGAAGATGGGAATGGCCACCGCAATCGGGGGCATCATGCGGGTGGACAAGATAAAGAACATCAGGTCATCTTTCAGTGGCACGTTAAATCGGGAGAAACCATAAGCCGCCAAGGTTCCCAGAAAGATCGACAAAAACGTGGAGCCGAACCCGATGATGATCGAATTCATAAATCGCTCACCAAATTTTGATGGACCGGCGATCACCATATCGCGGTTACGCACGATCGCTTCCGCAAAACCCACCGGTGGTGGTAGCGCTTGCATTTGCTCAGGAGTTACGCGAGTGCGCGTGGTAAACAGATTGACGTACCCTTCCAATGATGGAGAAAAAAACACTTTTGGTGGGTAGCTGATACTGTCAGGAGGTGTTTTAAAACCAGTGATAAATACCCAAAACAACGGCACCAAGGTTATTAGCGCGTAGGTGATAACCAAAAAGCCCGCAATGGATTTTTGCCGCTTCGAAGGCTCTGTGACCGAAAAGCTCATCGTTCTTTCACCTTGTTCAGCGCCTTCACGTAAATACTGGCCAAACCAAACACCGTGACAAAGAGAATAATGGCGAACGCAGAGGCATAACCGGTGCGCCATTTTTCAAACGCCTCACGCTTCAGATTGATGGACGCCATCTCAGTGACCGAACCTGGCCCGCCACCCGTGAGTTGCACCACCAGATCAAACATCTTGAAGTTCTCTATGCCACGAAACAACACCGCCAACATCAAAAACGGCAACACCATCGGCACGGTGATCGTCCAGAACTGGCGCCATTTGGAAGCTCGATCGATCTCCGCGGCCTCATAGATATAGTCCGGAATGGACCGCAGCCCGGCTAGACAGATCAACATCACAAAAGGGGTCCACATCCAGGTGTCCACGATGATGATGGACCAAGGTGCAAGATCGACCGAACCCAACATATCGAAGGATGAGGGATCGACTCCTGTGAAAAATGAAACCACATAGTTAAACAGCCCTATTTGCGGCTGATACAGAAATGTCCAGAAGTTACCGACCACCGCCGGTGACAGCATCATCGGCAATACGATGATTGTGGTCCAGACATCGTTACCGCGGAACTTCCGGTTAATCAGCCACGCTAACGCGAACCCGATGAGCACCTGGAGAAGCAGTGTCCAGAACAGAAAATGCGCAGTGGCCTGCATGCTTAGCCAGGTATCGGAATCGGTCAAAATGCGCTCGTAATTACGCAGTCCGACGTATTCCACTTCCCGGTTAGGCCGATTGGCCCTGAAGTTGGTGAAGCTTAGGTTAATCGTCCAGATCAACGGAAAAATGTTGATGGCCAATAATAGAAAAATGGTCGGGCCAACAAAAAGCCAAGCCACGGCTTTGTCAGACAAACCTTTTATTTGACGAGCCATGCCCGTAGGCGTCGCCTTGGCAACGCGCTCTATCGGTTTTTCAATCATACGGTTGGGTTCGATGGTCTAGTGATGTGGTAACGCTGTTCCGCCTCGGGTGTTTCCATACACCCGAGGCCTGATCAACGCATCGGACATCGGGATATTCGTCTCGCAGCGACGATGTTTAATGCACCGATACCCGCTACCTACAACTTACCTTCATCTTCAAAAATTTCAGTCCAGTCTTCGGTTAACTTATCGAGTGCTTCCTGGGCTGTGCCCTGGTCGGCCACGATGTAGTCGTGCAGACGTTTTTGCATGGCAAGCAGCAGTTCAGCGTAGGCAGGTTCCTGCCAGAAATCCTGAACCCCATCCATCGCCTCGAGAAAATCACCAGCAAATGGCTGACTGTCAACAAATGAAGGATCATTTAGTACTGCGTTACTCGCAGAATAACCGCCCAGCGACCACCACTTAGCCTGGACTTCCGGATCAGCGAACCACTTAATGTACTCCAGCGCAGCATCTTTCTTATCAGAGTAACTAACCACCGAAATACCCTGACCACCTAGAGTAGACGCGGCTACGTTTTGCGCTGGGTTAACAAAGAAATCAATCCTGTCGCCACCGACATCAGGATCGGCGTATAGCCCGGGAAAGAATGCAAACCAGTTCATTGCCATCGCGACCTGACCAGATTTAAACGCATCCAGACTTTCTCCCATGTAGGCATTGGTGTAGCCCGGCGGCGTACAACAATCGTACAGCTCTTTATAAAACTCCAAAGCCTCCACTGCCTGCGGTGAATTTACAGCGCCTTCCATATCGTAGGAGCCAGGTTCATTTTCGTATTTGAATCCCCACGCGTACAGCGCACCCGTGGCTCCCATGGTGATGCCTTCAGAGCCTCGTTCAGTAAAGATGGACACCCCGTACACGGTATTTCCATCAATCTCACGCCCTTGAAAAAACTTGGCAATTTCCATCAACTCCAACTGCGTCTGTGGCTCACCCAGCTCACGGCCGGTCTGTTCTTTAAACGCCGCTCGAATGTCGTCGCGAGCAAACCAGTCTTTGCGATAAAACCAGCCGTTGGCATCGCCCATAGCGGGTAAGGCGTAGTAATTGGGCTCACCCTTCGGCCATGTTGAATAAGCGTAAACCGTCGCTGGAGCAAAGTCGTCCATGCTGATGCCTTCTGCATCGAAGAATTCATTCAATTTAACGTAGTGACCGTTCTCGGCCCCACCACCAATCCACTGACTGTCGCCAATCAACAAATCACACAGCTGACCGCCTGAATTCAATTCGTTTAGCATCCGATCGGCAAAGTTAGGCCAAGGTATAAATTCGAAACTCATGGTGTTGCCGGATGCTTCTTCAAACTCCTTACTCAGCTCAACCAACGCATTGGCCGGATCCCACGCTGCCCAGCAGAGGGTTAAATCTTCGGCCATCGCCGGTGTCGTGGCGGTCAAACTGCCGGCAAGAACGGCCGTACCGAGCGAAAAACGCAAGTAATTCATGCAAACTCCTCCTAAGGATAATGGGTCTGGAGACGCAGCGTTGACCCAGTTACGATATATAATAATTTGAGGTACGTACCTCATTCTCCGCGAATTACACTAGCAAACTCTTACACAATCTGTCCAGACCAAAATTTTATCATTACACATGTATTTGCCCTCTCATCTCCAGAACCGGTTTCCCTTGCGTGCGCCCTACCACCAGTGATATTGCCCATGAAGCCGGTGTAAGCCTCGCCACGGTCGATCGAGTGTTGAACGATCGCCCGGGCGTGCGCGCTGTAACCGTTGAGAAGGTACGCGCAGCGATAATCCGCCTAGGGTATGTTCGCGATTTGTCTGCCGCCAATCTGGCCCGGCAACGCACCTACCGCCTAGCCATAGTGATACCCGAGAGTAACAACGAATTCCACCAAGTCGTCAGGCAGACCCTAGACGATTGCTTACCGACAGCGCTGAGTGAACGCACCGACATTGAGCTACTGCCTGTGCCGGCGCACGACCCTCACGCATTAGTAAATACACTTAATGGACTTGATAGAGCTAACATCGATGGCGTGGGACTGATGGCGCCCGAAACGCCGTTGGTGCGCGATGCAATCCGCGATCTGAAACATGCCGGCATCGCAGTAGCGGCACTGGTGTCGGATCTGCCCAATACCGAGCGGGATTTCTTCGTCGGCATCAATAACGTCGCAGCCGGTCGCACAGCTGGTGAGCTGCTGGGGCGTTTTCTAAATTCAGACCCGTCTCGGGTTTTGGTATTGGCCAGTTCGATGCAATCCTACGACAGCGCGGAACGTCGGCTGGGATTCGATTCGGTGATCGCCCAGGAGTTTCCGCACATCACAGTAATGCCAACCATGGAGAGCCACGATGAGCCAGAAAATATCGAGGCCATGGTGAAACGAGCATTCACTCGTTATACCGACATTCGCGGCGTGTATTCGCTGAGCACCGGTAACCGCGCACTGAGCCGATGCATCAGCAACCTCCACATAGACGATAAACCGTACATGATCGCGCACGAACTCACACCACACACCCGTAGCGCCTTGCAAGATGGCAGCATTGATGCGGTGATCACCCAGGATCTGGGTCACATCATGCGCAGTGCCTTGCGTATCTTGCGAGCGAAAAGCGATGCGATGGATATCGTGCCATCGCAGGAACGCATCCGAATCGAGATCATTATGCGCGCTAACTTGATCTGAATTGAAATTTACCGTGCCCAATAGTGAATACTGGCGAGTTTGCTCCCGCTCTTGCAGTTCTTCCGTTACCGTTTCAATCTTGACATTGCTTTCTCGCAAGGCCAGATGCACACCTGCCAGCTCCAGTCGCTGGTTCTAACTGAACCTCTTAACCACAATTTTATAAGCACCAGTTTTTTATACAAATAGCCGCACCAACCCATAGTGGGTTTAAGCACCTAAGTGGCCACAGTCGAGGTATACACCCGACTTACACCCTTGCCAGCAACAAATCCAAAACCAAATACCCGCCTCGTCATCACGACTGATCGGGTTCGACATTACGTCTACCTGACTGACGTCTTGCTAAGAATCTCGGTGCAACTTAATAAGGACATTGCACTGCTGACGCCACGCCTTTAGACTTACCTTTATCAAACAGTACCCATCCTCTGATTTCTGTGATGTAGATACAAACTTAATGGCAAGGCAACCAACAAATTCACCACTGCCGCCTTGGCTATTTGCGGCAATTTAACCTCCGGCGTCCAACAGACAATTAACATAAATGTACCGAACAAAATTACATACAAAATATTGTACTCAATAACATTGGCAGAAAAAACGGATTGAGCTTCGATTGGGTTTTTATAAAGTGCTTTTAAGCCAAGCAGCGACAACCAAAACATTGGGATACAGAGCAACTTAACAACTAGCACATTATCAGGCACTTCGAAGTAAAAAGAAGCAACCACAACCACCAACGCTACAAACGCCAAACGTAGAAAGTTGCTTGCTCTGATTTTATTACTCTCACTAAACATCAATCTTTCTCCAAGTTATTTTATAGACTAACGACACGCTCAGCGGCAATTGACCGTGTGGTGAGTTTTGGCTCAGCCATGTTCGACCACTCGGTCAAGTTGTCCGCTGCTGCGCCTTATTAAGAGGCTATTTGCTTGTGCATAACATCAACAACTGCACCTCTATATTCGCACCGTTCCAAGTAACGCCATCCCAATTTTTCATAATATTTGGAAGCTAATTCAGTGAATAGATACAAATCACCAACACTTAAGTGCTCAGCCTCTTTTACACAACGAGCTATCAACTTGTTTGCAATTCCTTGCCTCCGATATTCTTGTTTTACGTACACTGCAGCAAGCCAGGGAGATAGTTCTGGTTTACTAACCATGTCAGATTTTACAATAGCAGCGGAACCCGCCAGTTGATTTTCCAACAATGCTATGAAAATCGAAGGAATTCCATTAAAACGTGCAGCATCTCGGATTGCTGCTACTCGCCTCGTCAATGTTGTCGCAGAACTCAAATGATGCCATTCCGCATGATGAAGCCTAGCCAATTCCTCGATGAACTCTGGTTTACTTGCTAGAGTGAATATTTTCAACGGCCCTGCCTCTTAACGCCCACTTCAGCCACATTGTATGCAGTGTCGGACTGAAAGTGCTTATCAAGCTACAGACATACCAGAAATTCCCACTGTTATGCACGTATTGGCATTGAGGTGGATCTATAAGTGCCATTTAAATCATTGTAAAAGGGATCTGCATGCTGTGGCAGGTAAATTAACTCTCGCCTCCAACTAGACTTGGTTTCAGAATGAAGCTTCCAGTATTCCTCAGCAATTTGATCAGGCTCAAAAAGCCCTCCCGGCTCCACAATTCCACAAACTGCTACTACTGCCACGTGGATTTCTTCAGGGGTTAATTCTTTGTGTAGTGCGATGGAATAACTACGTAACGCTGCCTTCCCGACAGACAAGGACGCCCAATTAGGATAAGGTTCTATCCCGAGTCCCCCACCTGTGATTAGAACTGTACCACTGCCTTTCTCACGCATAGATGGTAAAACTTGATTAACAGAACAGATTGCACCGCCAAGATTAATAGCCATATTTTCCATCATCGATCTTGGAGTTACATCAATTACATCGTCTGCGACCATAGCCGCAGCGTTATAGATAAGAACACCGATATTCGCATTCCATTTTATTACTCTTTCAAATGCCAAGACAAGCTGCTCTTCTATTCCTGCGTCTGCGGTAAATCCGGATGCGGTGAAACCCTCTGAAATTAACGTTTCAGATAATCCGGACAGTTTTTCTGAGTTGCGACTGACTAAGGCTATATCAAAACCGCCACGCGCGAATCGACGAGCTACATTCATCCCTAGACCAGGGCCTCCACCAACTATCACACAACACGGATTATTTATATTTGGCAATGAATTTTCCTATTTTCGCTAACGCCCGACTCAACGGCTGATTGCCAGTGTCAGCGGTTCTGGCGACAGCCAGGTTCGGTGGCATTGTCAATTTGTCCGTTGCAGTCGCTTGATAGGGGTTGCTACGTTTCGCCAGAATCCTGATCTCTACAATAGCACCTTCTGAAGCTAGTTCAGTAACTCCCATTGCGATCCACGCAGAATACGGCTTAGAAAAGCAATTTGCTTTTGACTTCATCGAATAGAGCACCCATTGCAACATGGTAGGTGGTCATTTCCACAACCGCTGAGAAATCCAAACCGGCCTCCTCTAAACATTTTGCTATCTTTGAGAAAGCAACTTTGGTTTGAGCTTCTGTTCCTTCTGGAACGGTTCCATCATCCATTGTTCCAGTGCAACCGGAAACAAATATAAATCCACTGCTTTAGAAAAACCCCATTCTTTATCGCCCAGCTCAATCGCAATTTATAAGCTGTCGATTGCAGCTGATTAGGCTGATTCGGCATCTACTAGTAATATTCCATT
Organism: uncultured Granulosicoccaceae bacterium; assembly: GCA_937951695.1. Classification (GTDB taxonomy): domain Bacteria; phylum Pseudomonadota; class Gammaproteobacteria; order Granulosicoccales; family Granulosicoccaceae; genus Granulosicoccus. The sequence goes on from CALFBL010000118.1 coordinate 11,459, forward strand.
TTCCGAATCCCGAGGTACTTGAACTCTGGAAAGCCCGAAGAGAGATCGTCCCAGAATTCATTGGATATTTGCTCAGGAAATATTTTTCTTTTCTCAGACTTTACTTCAGAGCGACTGAAAAATCTTGCCTCTACAATATGTTCTCGGGTTGCTTCGAGAGCCTCCACAGACAGTTCACCCCCAACCAATGTGCACAACACCCAAGTCTTCATATGATGAGTAGTTGGCTGAACGAATTGCTCAGAGTAGATTGGTTTGATAGGCTCAACGGTAAATCCAGTTTCCTCCTTTGCTTCACGTACTGCTGCCGATAAGATATCTTCTTCATCTAAGACGCCTCCACCTGGTGCAACCCAAAAATCATACTTGTCATTTAACTGATGACGTACCAAAAGGATTTGGTCATCTTGAACGATAATTGCTCCCGAAGATATGCGATGTTTTCTCATGTCGCTCCTTTTAGCCTAACGCCCGGTTTACCCACAGTGCATGGGATGGCCGTTTGTGTGCGAATATAGCAAGGTACGAGCTGCATACAAGCTGACAGCGTGTGCGCTGTCAGCGTACAACAGCTTGTTAGATTCATTCTCTCCATTCTGCCTAAACTGATTCAGCGCAAGGCAATATGCATTTGAGATATTTAGAGAGGTTTTCCTCCGGAATACCCACCCCACTAAGCATGCTCTCTTTCCACGACTGAATTTCAAAGCAAACTATCTGCATCTCCCAAATACAGCCTACAACTTCTTTCACACCGGTGTTGAATTTGTCTGAGGTATTCCACTGAGCCCTCATCTGATGAGTGTTTGCCAAAACGCTGCCCCAGACCCAATAGAACACCGGTGACACGACCGCAACTTCAGCAAAATGGATCAGCTGAATACCCACTCCGTGATTTCCGTTTGGATCTCGAAGACTCCCAGCTTCTGGCAGACGCTCAATTGCAGCCATTAAAGAAAGTGATACGGTTACTGGATCATAGGATTTATCCTTGGCTAGTATTCCATACCGTTTCATCTTCCATCCGTGCGTTTCAGCGGTAGGTAGTGCTAGTACTTTCCTTGGCAAATATGGTTGTAAATGATCCAACGTAACTCCTATTGAACAATGATCGCTCCGGCGAAGCCGGAGGTATTTGTTTGGTGAGCCGCTCAAAGCTGCTGTGGGGTCGCTTCGCGGCCCTTATGATGTAGCCACCCGAGGTGGCTGGCTCAACGCAACAAGCTTAACTGATCCAACCTCACCTCCTCAGCTTCTTGATTTCGGATGTATTCTCAGATGACAGTTTCGTCCCGACCTACTGTCGATACGAAGTAGCCCCTGGCCCAGAAATGTTGTCCCACAAAGTTACGCTTCTTCCCT
>CALFBL010000119.1 GCA_937951695.1 uncultured Granulosicoccaceae bacterium
AACCCCAATACAACAATTGCATGTGTCACAACACGAGTGAGAAAACCTGTGGGTAATTTCATTGCGACTAATCCCTTTATTATTATTGTTTTAGGCAAGTCTCCCCTAATCGATTAAGCGACTCAACCGGGTTGTGGAAAGCTTGTGACCGCTTTAAAAAAGCCGATCAGCTATCGTACAAAATGTGCAAGCAAGTCGACAAAATAATTGAAATTGGTCCAATTTTCAATCAGTTAAACACCGATAGAAATCGATAACAGCTGCACATTTCATAGTCTCTCACCGGACACCCTATCCATGCTTCAAACCGACATCGTGCTGCTTGTTGCTTGTTGCCCTCTCGCTTTGCCGTGAGGTCGCCAAGCAGGAGCCGATACGGCTTGGGTGGACAGCAATGTCGAAGGTAGCGGCTGCAGGGCAATCGTTGAGTCGGCTCTCGCCGATCTGTCATGGCCCCTGTTCAGTAGAGATACCGCCAAGTCCAACGACGACATTGGCGGTGTAAAGACTACTTAAGCGAACAGCAAATCATACGCTTTCACATACGCTTTGCCTTTCGCAGCGGTTTTTAAATACACGCCTTTCTGAGGCATATCGGCGGGAGCTGTAATCTGCTGCGCCAGTTCTTTTTTGAGCAGAGTCTTGTAAGCCGCTGTTACCTCTGGCGTGGCTAATCCAGTCGCCTCGGCAATCTGGGGTTTAGTCAAAGGCGCTTTTTTGGTTTGAGTACTCATGGTATTCAATACTGCAACAAGTGCGGTGACATCATCAAAACTTAGTTTTTTTGCCGGACGTGGCATATATGTATATCTCTGGCTAATTAGAATTTGGATTCAATAACTCTGTACAATTTTACCAATCAGTAAACACGGTGAATGTCTCTAATATTCACATTAGCGTTATTCCAGATTGATAAAACAAGCATAGGTGATACGCTACACGCAGACCACCAGCCGGCAACGATACCAGATATACGCACGGTTGCGAACGAAACTGGCGATGATGTTCATTGCCAAATTTTTCGTAAAGCAAAAACCGTGTAATTTCTTCTAAATTTTTTGTAGCGCTATTTTAAAAATCGACTGAGCATACACCCATCCAATTGCCTTCGACGACACGGTAGCGCAATGCCGGGTTTCTGTTTTGAGCGTTATTACTGAACCGCTCTATCATCACAGAGCCTCCCCTCTTTTTACGGCATCTTCAATGCGGATAACGTCATCGTCAGTTAGCCCATAGACGCGACGGGCGCCATCCGCCGTTATGTACCCACGTGCAAGATCGCGTTTCACCAAAGCCGGATCCCGTTCGGACGGCTCGCCGTAACCGGCACCTCCCGGAAAGGCAAGCATAACCCTTCTGCCGTGTGCCACGAATTGCTTGCCTTTGGCCTTCATCGGAGTCCCGTCATCCTGGGCAATCGATGTGGCGGCCCCGTTCTCACCACCTTGACGACCCCTCGCCGGATGATCGACTCGATCAAACATAGCCTGAAAATCAAACTCATGCCCTTCCACTGCGCCGACCTCCATGTACTGTCCAAGCCCGCCACGGTGTTTGCCAGCCCCACCGCTGTCAGGACGTAATTCTTTACGCCAAATGATCACAGGCCCGGTATGTTCAGTAGCTTCCACTGGCATGGTCATCACCCCTGATGGGAATGCGGTTGCGTTAAGGCCATCCAGGGCCGGACGAGCACCCGCACCACCTGAATTGAACGTGAGTACTTCAGCTCTAACGGCATCGGGACGGGCGTCAACATCGGTGCGCGGGCGTAACGAGAGCTGAAAGTTGCACAGGCACCCAGCGCCTTCTGCTGGAACCGTGTGTGGCAGAATTTTATCCAATGCATCGTATACCGCGTCAGGTACCATGTGTCCGATAATGTGACGTAACGCAACTGGTGCGGGATGGACAGCGTTAACAATGGAGTTCTCTGGGGCGAGCACTCTAAACGGTTCAAGCGAGGCTGCATTGTTCGGTATCTCTGGGGCAATAGCGCATTTCAATGCGTAACAGGCGTAAGCCTTGGTATACACCAGCGGTACGTTGATGCCTTTTTTGTCCAGACCCGAAGTGCCTTCAAAGTCACACAGTATATGATCGGCCTCTATGTCCAGTCGTACTTTCAAGTCTACCGGGTGGCTATACCCATCGATGGTCATAGCGCCGGTGGCCGATTGTTTAGGCAATGCAGCAATGCGCTCAAGTGTTGCACGCCGGGAGTTCTCAAGGATGAAAGCGGCAATATTGTCAAGGCGGGTTAGATGAAATTCTTTCATCATGTCGATAAGACGGCGATGGCCGATCTCGTTGCACGTCGCGAGGGCGTAAATGTCACCGATGAGCTGATCGGGTTCACGTACATTGGCCCGCACGATTTTAATGAGCGTTTTGTCAACCACCCCCTCATTGGCAAACTTCATGATAGGAATGAATAGGCCTTCTTCATAAATCGAATTGGCATCGGCACCAAAACCACGCCCGCCTATATCCACAATATGCGCGGTGCAACCGAAAAAACCAATCAGCTGCCCATGCAAAAAAGACGGGCTGACCACGGTGAAATCGTGTAAATGCCCGGTACCTTCCCACGGGTCATTCGTGATGTACACATCCCCTTCGAGAATATTCTCACGACCAATACGGCGAATAAAATGCGCAACCGCGTCAGCCATGGCATTTACGTGTCCGGGTGTTCCGGTCACCGCTTGCGCCAGCATTTGCCCGGCGATGTCGTACACCCCCGCGGATAGATCACCGGCTTCTCTGACCGAGGTGGAAAAGGCGGTGCGTACCAACGCTTGCGCCTGCTCTTCGACCACCGAAATCAGTCGGTTCCACATCACCTGGCTCGATACTGTGCTGAGTGTGCTGCTCATAAGGGGTTGCTCCTGACGATCACGTCGATACAGCCATCGGGTTGCCTGATCGCTCGTCTGTTGGATGGCAAAATAATAGTGGTTTCGTCTTCTGTAATGACAGCAGGTCCTGCCACCGTTTGTCCGACGAGCATGTCATGACGATTAACCACAACCGCATCGACGCTTTGTCCCAGCCGTGGATCGAACAAAGAGCGTCGACCGGCAATGTTGGCATCACCTTTTCCAGTGTGCGTGTCAACCCGATCAACACTTTGCTGCGGTGTGGTTGCGTTAACCGCCCATACGGTAATTTCCACATCCATGCCCTCCACTGTACGGCCGAACAACGCCGAGTAATCTTCCTCAAAGCGGCGCTGAAAGGTGCCAAGGTCCGGGTTCAACGCCTGTTCGTCCGTTAGATCAATCGGAATCTCCCAACCTTGCCCGCTGTAGCGCATATATACTTTGAACTCGGACAGTATCTCGGCTGTGGCATCACACGATCGTACGAAGCTGGTTGCCTCTGATTTCAATTCAGTCAGTAGTTGTTTTATAAGTTCCGGATTAAAATCTGACAAACGCATATACACGCTGCGATTCGCTTCAAAACTGAACGGCGCCCGCAAAAAGCCAATAGCCGAGCCAACCCCGGCGCCTGGCGGAACCAACAATCGTTCGATCCCGAGTTTTTCGCACAATCGTCCGGCGTGCAGCGGCGCGGCCCCTCCGAATGCGATCATCGTGTATTCAGCCAGATCTTCCCCGTTTTCAACCGCGTGCACTCGAGCCGCATTGGCCATGTTCTCATCGACCACTTCCGCCAGGCCAAATGCTGCCATTTGTGCATCCATCTGGAGAGGTTTTCCGATCATGCTCTCTAATGCATCGCCGGATCGATCGACTTGCAACTTGATCGAACCACCTGCGAAATTGTCAGGATCAAGTTTTCCCAGTACCAGATCAGCATCGGTTACCGCGGGTTTGTCACCGCCACGACCATAGCAGGCAGGGCCTGGCTCTGAGCCTGCAGATTCAGGCCCGACACGAATCTGTCGAAGGCTATCGACATGGGCCAGCGAACCACCGCCTGCACCGATTTCGACCATATCAATGACCGGAATGGAAATCGGCATGCCTGAGCCTTTTTTAAAACGATAGGTCCGTGCCACTTCAAACACCCGGCTGGTTTTAGGCGTCTGGTTTTTGATCAGACAGATCTTGGCTGTGGTACCACCCATGTCAAATGACAGCACTTTATCCAATCCATAGCGCGCAGCAACGTTCGCTGCGAAAACAGCGCCTCCGGCAGGGCCTGACTCCACCAGACGCACCGGAAAATCCGCAGCGCTGTCTATCGAGATAATGCCGCCACCGGAGTGCATGAGAAAAATAGAACAGCCGACACCTTCATCTCGCATGCGACCCTCCAAACGCCCCAGGTAGCTTTTCATTAACGGTTTAATATAGGCATTGGCGACGACGGTATTAAAGCGCTCGTATTCGCGCATTTGCGGTGAGACTTCTGAGGAGAGCGAGATCATGATGTTGGGCAGTCGCCTCATCAACACATCGCGCACCTGCCGCTCGTGAGCGGGATTGGCATAACTGTGCAACAGACCCACCGCAACACTCTCATAACCGGCCCGCTCAATTTGATCGACAAGCATTTCGATCTCTTCAATATCGATAGCAATAAGTACATTGCCTGACGCATCGACACGTTCATTGAGTGTAAGACGGCTTTGACGAGGTAACAAAGGCTCTGGCAACTTCAGGTTCAGATCGTATTGCTCGAAGCGCGATTCGGTGCGCATTTCGATGACGTCCCGAAAGCCTGAGATCATACGGGATCAGGTCCCGGCCGGAACAGCACTGCGTCCCGGAGCTGTCAGAGTGATTCATGCGCCGAAACCGATCACGTCCTACAAAACATCTCTGCCCGAACAGAGCCGGAAGGATGTGGTCTGGACATTTGAGGGA
>CALFBL010000120.1 GCA_937951695.1 uncultured Granulosicoccaceae bacterium
TGAGTGGGCATTCATGTTCACCTCTCACCAGCTTGCATGCGCTCGTGCGACTGCACGTGCACGACCGCTTGCCCGCCCGTGGCGAACAAAGCATCGATAGTTTCCCGAGTTCGCAGAGCTCGTTGGCTGTGCACCTGGCGATCTTTTGCTGCGGTGCTAAGTAACGAGAAAGGTCCTGCCGAGGTGCGTGAACGCACCGGTAGAATGCCATGCGACGGCAAGCTGTGTTCTAGTGCATCGTGAACACAGATCGGGATGAGCTCTACGCGTTTGAGCAGCCCTGAAACCTCCTGTTCGATAGCGTTGTTGATGGTCATAAAATCACTGATTAACACGAGACGACAACCCGAGGGTGCCATGGCTCTGGCGTGTTGCAAGCTGTGTAAAAACGCTTGCTCGCTTACTGTCGCGTGCTGCGAGGTTGCGGACTCGGCGTCTGCCACCAGGGCTTGAAACAAGCGCAGCAAACCGCGTCTTTGTCCTGCCGGTTTGACGCGTTTGACGTGTGTGGGCATCGCGACAACGCCACCGATCCTGTCCCCGTCTGTGAGCGCACACCAGGCCAGTAAGGCCGCAAGGCGAATCGCCATCGCGCTTTTAAACATACCACGGGTTCCAAAGCGCATGCTAGGGGATTGATCGACAACGAAAATCGCCGGTCTTTCACGTTCTTCCATAAACACTTTGATGTGCGCGCGTCCCGTGCGTGCGGTGACGTTCCAGTCCATCATGCGCACCTCATCACCGGCGTGATACTCGCGCACTTCAGCGAAATCCAGCCCGCGACCAAAGTGCTTAGATGGCGCTGTTCCCTGTTGTTTAGCCGCGGTGCGCCGTCGGTATGAACTCACCGTGGCCGCCGCTGATTGCAATCGAATCAACTCATCCAGTTGGGTGTGTACCGGGGAGGCGAACTTTGGCGTTGTCATTGTTGACACGGCTAAGGCACCGCGACGTGACGCACCAATTCATCGATAACATAATCTGCGCTGATGCCGTTCGCTTCCGCCTCAAACGACAACACCAAGCGGTGACGTAACACATCGTGCACCACCGCCTGCACATCCGCTGGTGACACATGGGAACGCCCATTCAACCACGCGTGGGCCCGTGAGCAAGAATCCAATGCCAGTGTCCCTCGAGGACTCGCCCCAAAAGCGATGTAACGCGAGAACGCGTGATCGGCTGATGTGGCTTCAGCTCGATGGCCTGGCACCCGAGTCGCCACCACCAGACGTACCATATAGTCTTCAACGTTCTCTGCAACGCTAACATTGAGCACCGCTTTTCTGCCGCGGTGAATATCTTTGGCGCTGACCGACGTTGCAGATCCCAGTTCGGACGTCAGGTCGATGGTCTCATCGCCTACCATGGCGGTGTTCATCGCGCCCCGTGACGGATCGGGCTCGGCACTTACCTGCGTTTCCTTTCGAACGAGACGTAATATTTCGGCCTCTTTCGAGGCAGGCGGGTAATCGATATTGACCTGCATTAAAAACCGGTCAAGCTGGGCTTCGGGCAACGGGTAGGTGCCCTCTTGCTCAATTGGATTCTGGGTAGCCATTACCATGAACAAGCCAGGCAACCTATAGGTGTGATGACCGACAGTAATTTGCTGCTCGGCCATCGCTTCCAACAACGCCGATTGCACTTTCGCCGGCGCTCGGTTAATCTCATCCGCGAGAATCAAGTTGTTAAACAGTGGACCTTCCTGAAACGCAAAGGTAGCGTCGCTCGGTCGATACACTTCGGTACCGGTTAAGTCAGCGGGCAGTAGGTCTGGCGTAAACTGGACCCTCCGAAAATTTGCCTCGAGTTGATCAGCTAGTGATTTTATCGCCCGGGTTTTTGCCAGTCCCGGCGCCCCCTCTACCAATAAATGCCCGTCCACCAATAAGGCGATAAGTAAGCGGTTAACTAGGGCTTCCTGTCCAATGACGGAAGATTCAAGACGGCGCTGCAGTGCGCCAAACACGTCGATCAAATTCATATTCTAGATATTGTACGTCAGCGAACTTCAACAGTGATCGATATACGAGCGTCTTCGAACTCAGCGCTGATGGTTGCGCTCCCCAGACCAACCGCGGTGAGATCGCCGCGATCGTCACCGGTGCTATCCACGGTCACAACCGATGTGTTTGAACTGAAAAAGTCGACTTCATCGGTGATCTCGTTGTTGGTGTCAAAATCATCGCCTCGCGCTACTCGAAGATCATTAAACTCAGGATCATCACTCAGAAAGATAATAATATCGGCGTTGCGGTTGAACACGATGTCATCACTGCCAGCCGCCACCACCACTACCGTCGATTCCACAAAAGCACCGCACCGGGCCGTCACCGTCGCCGTTCCGATATCCAGCCCGGTCACCAAGCCCGGCGTGCCACCTACCGATTCAACCGAAGCCACGTTCTCGCCTTGAGTCACCTCCCAGTCGGCGCCGTTGGTCGCAAACTCAACGGAACTTAAATTGTAGCCTGCCGGCGCGGTAAGCCGAGTCGTGTTGTTTTCCATAACCGTTACGTCAGTTGGCGCGACGGCAAAACTCACCAGTGAGTCCGCCACACTGAGCGTGCGTGATGCAGACAGCGCAGCACTTCCGGTTGTTGCCTCTGCCGGCACGGTCGCTGTCAATATAATATCCCCGGCAACACCACCGCCACTGGGTGATCGACCGACCAGCTCAACGGCCCCAGCAGTTGTTGCTGCGGTAGTAAACAGTTCCGCATCGGCCATTTCCGAGGCTTCATCGATGGTCCAGTTCACGTTGATCAGTGGGCGCTCATCGACACCACCAAAGCTACCAATGGCCGCGAATGTAATCGGAATGCAAGGGTCGAGCATCGAATTGACGTCCGCAGTGTTATCAGCGCTGCCGCTAATTCTTGCGATGGATTGCAGTGGTGCGTTAGATACATTTATGCTCAGCGGCTGCATCACTGTCATCCCCGCCACGCTCACCGAGACTTGCGCCATACCTTCAGCTCGACCTGTGACGACGCCGTCATCGTTAACAGAAACTACGCTGATATCACTGGATGTCCATCGCCGATCATCCGGATTTAAAGCGATGCTTTGACCGTCAAAAGTTGTGCCGAGAATGCCTAATTGGACGGCCTGATTAGAGCCTAAGAAAAACGGCGACAGGGAATTCGGCGGAAGGGTGATAGCGATACTGGCCACGTCCAGATCGATGGCCTCGATCTGCTCTTCCAAAGGCCGCAGGTCTCCGTTGCACGATACTAATACCAGCATCAACACCGATACCGACAGAGGTTTTAGCCAAGGGACACTGCCGCGCTTGATAGTGATCACCATGCCACCCTCACTCCCAAAGTATAGGTGTCGAAGTCGAGCGGTTCATCCACGTCAAAAAACCGGTAGGACCCCACCACCGAGAATGGTCCTGACCCAATCTGTTGCCTAACCCCAATGCTCACCGCGGCTCCGCGAAATGTTTCGCTCACCGTTTGCGTAGTCCCGATGGAACTGTCACCGCTTTGACTCAGGTCGAACTGGGCCCAACCGATCAGAACAAACGCTGACACACCACGTGTTGGTGGCGAGTCAAAACGAACAGAGAGCGTTATCTGATTCTCCAGCTGCAATTTGATGTCTTCATCCCGATCTTCATTAAGTGAGCCGCCCAGATTGACGTCGACACCCAGAGTTTTATAGAAGTACCCCCCGAACGACACAGACGCCTGTATCGGCAGAAACCTCAGATCGGACAACTGAATAACGTTGAACCCACCATGGATTTCTCCATAGAGTCGATCGGTAGCAAAAGACGGGAAACTTATACTGAGTAAAAAAACGGCGAGCAGCGCGCGCACTGGTGCCTCAATAGAGTAAAAAACCGGCCCTAACAATAGCAGTCTAAGCGGTGTTTTGCTGATGTCGCGTTGGACACAATACCCGTGTCATCGAGTGAGGCCGGTGTACCAATCAGCCAGGGCAGCGGGCCGCCGCCAGAATCGGCGAATGGAAATCATTTTGGATGAGGATCGCACAGCTGGTGTTCGGATCCGAATCGACACTGGCGTAGAGCACCTCGTCTTCCTCTGTTAAGGGGACAGATCCTAACGATTCCACTGACGTGACTACGTGATGATTTTGAACATGCCGCCCCTTGTTCTCCCCCGCGGTGATTTTTGTATCAACGGATTTCAAATACCTCACCAGCCAGACTTCCGCACCGCGAGTGGCAGGTCCGACGTTATTGTTTTTAACGTGAATCTGCCAGTTGTTGTCGGCTTGCTCAACGCTGACTTCCACGGTATCGGGTAGCTTGAGCTCCAGCGCTTTTGTGACGCGCGTCCGGTCAGACCCCACAGAGGCGTAAGACCCGTTGATAACCGCTTGCGGTGTGTAGACCCCGCCGCGCCCATCCAGACCAGCCGCATCGTACGCTCTTTGGCGCATGGAAAAGGCCGGTTGTGAAAATGGATCGACCCAACTGCCCGCGGACCCGTGCACCAACGTATTCCAGTAGTCGACGTGATACTCGAGCGCAATGAGCGAATCATCCTGCTCAATGAGTTTGTTGAAAAGGGCTTCCGCAGGCGGACAGGAAGAACACCCATGCGAGGTGAACAGTTCAAGGACTGAATCCGCCTGGGCTACCGGTGACAACAACACGAGCCCCAACACAGTTGCCGCAGTCAATCGTTTCAACGGGTTAGTCAAAAAATTGCGTCCACTCATGGCCAATCGCCTCGAAATTACCGATGCACTTTAGTACGCGTTTACCTCGCCAAAGTTCCAGCACGGCGTCAATTTTTGTATTTTGATGCGCTTTTTATGGTGGAAAAGGCCTCCAAGGCGGCCTGCCTACTGACTTTCAGATCGACCAGAGGTGGCGGATAATCCAGCGATTTACGCTCGTCCGGCGGCAGCTCCCAAGGCTTATGGATAAACTTGTTCGGCACCGAATAGAGCTCAGGCACCCAGCGGCGCACGTAGTCGCCCTCGCGATCAAATTTCTCCCCTTGCAGCACAGGATTAAACACCCGAAAGAACGGGGCGGCATCGGCTCCACTGCCGGCAGCCCATTGCCAGCCCATCGCGTTGCTGGCCACGTCAGCGTCCACCAAGGTGTCGCGAAACCAACGCTCACCCTCCTGCCACGGGATCAGCAGATTCTTGATGAGATACGAGGCCACCACCATGCGTATGCGGTTATGCATCCAACCGGTCGCATACAGTTCGCGCATACCGGCATCAATAATCGGCACGCCGGTTTGACCCTGTTGCCAGGCCCGCAATGCTTTACCGTAGCGTTTTGCCCAAGGGAAATTTTTGTACCGAGTATCCAACGGCTGATCGACCGTGTGGGGGAATTGATAAATCAGGTTGTGCGCGAACTCACGCCAAACCACTTCTTTAACAAACGTCTGCTCACCGATTTGTAGCGATGCCACGCTACGCCGTTTACCCATCACCTCACTGACGATTTGACGAGGACTTATTTCTCCGAAATGCAGATGCGGTGACAATCTTGATGTGCCCGCACTGGACGGAATATCGCGCTCATTGTTGTAGTGTTTGACGTCGTTGGTTAAAAACGATTTTAGTCTTATTTTAGCCGCTTTTTCGCCCACCGCCCATTGCTTGATCATCGGCTCGGACCAATCCCGTTCGGGCAGCAACTCAAGCTCTTCAAGCGTTACAGACTTCAGTTTTTTGTTGCTTAACCGTTTTTGTGTCTCGATTGTGAGTGCCGGTATTTTTCGTGGCGCTGCCAAAGGCGCACCCCCTGGCAGCTCACCCATCAGGTTCTTCCAATACGGGGTAAACACGCGATACGGTGTATTGTCCTTCTTCAACGTCTTGACCGGTTCAAACAGCAGGTTCGCCAAATGGCTTGTCGGTTCGAATCCCTCAAGCGATTGTTTGATCTGCTTATCGCGCTCGAGCGTCACCGGGTCGTAGCACCGATTCCAAAACACACCGGTTACATCCAGGACCTTAGCCAGCTCTGGCAACACCTCGACAGGATCTCCCACCAATCGATGAAGACACGACCCCAAGCTCTGCAATGACCCGTCCAGTAAACCCAAACTATGATGCAACCAGACTTGAGAGGCTGCACCGATTTGCCCCAGGGTGCCAAGGCGTGTGTCATGGATATACAGCGCAAGGATTTCATCGCATTGCTTCAACGCCGTTTGCAGTGCCGGATTGTCTGCAAGGCGCAAATCCTGACGAAACCACACAATGCCAACACTCAAAAGGTATCTCCTGACGTTTTATATGACACTAGATGTTAGAAAATCGGGCGATCCGCCCCGCTCGGTTATACGCACGTACCGCGCAACAGACCACCCATGGACCATAGGTGGTAATGATGCCTTCCCCAGACCGTACCATCCGAACTAGACTGG